>CADCPT010000180.1 GCA_902803385.1 uncultured Ruminococcus sp. | reverse complement strand
TTTTTGATTTCTTCTGACATGGTAACAAGTACCTCCTTTATAATGCTTGCCGGAGTAGATGCTCCTGCTGTAATGCCGATCCTTTCAGCGTTCCTGATTTCCTCAAGCGGCAGCTCACGGGCAGATTCTATGAGAAAAGTTTTTTCACAGCGATCTTTGCAAATATGGTACAGCTTATTGGTGTTTGAGCTGTGCCTTCCGCCGATAACGAGCATAAGATCTGATTCACGAGCCAAGCTGTCGGCTTCTGATTGCCTGTCGGACGTAGCACTACATATTGTATCAAATATTTTAGCATTTTTACATAGATTTTGCAAGTGTTTTATTAAAATTTTCCATTCTTTTATATCAAATGTTGTCTGAGCTACTACACAAACAGCTTTATTATTCCAGTCCGGAAATTTATTTAATAATTCCGTCAGTTCTCCATCATTAACAAATGTATGGTATTCACCGCTGCAATGACCCACTATACCTTGTATTTCAGGATGATTTGCATCACCTGCAATAAGTATAACTTCGCCTGCGGCAGAATGCTCTGCAACTATCTTATGTATTTTCAGAACAAAGGGGCATGTTGCGTCACGATATGAAATACCGTTATCCTTTATCCTGTTCATTATTGCTTCGCTTACACCATGAGAACGTATGACGAGTGTTGAACCGTCGCTGCAGTCTTCCGGCTTTTCAGCTATCCTGACTCCTCTCTTTTCAAGGGTCTCTACCATAGACGGATTGTGGATAATAGGTCCGAGAGTATAAACTGATTTTCCTTCATCAAGAAGCTTCTCTACTATATTCACGGCTCTGCTTACGCCGAAACAGAATCCGGCTGTTTTTGCAAGAGTGATATTCATTTTGCTTCCTCCGTTTCTGCTGTTTTTGACTTATTCATTGCCGCAAAGTCGCGGTATCTCATACTCTGCATTTCGGACATTATCCTTTTAGAAGCATTTCTGAGTGCTTCACCGCTGGTCTCTCCTGCAAGACCAAGCTCATCGGGTGTCAGCGGCTTTGAAACAGATATCGTTACCTTACTGAAGACTTTCACCTTTTTTGTTTTCGGAGTGATACAGACAGGAATGACCGGAGCATTCATCTGCTGGGCTATCATTGCGGGGCCGGATTTCGGACGGAGAAGATCGCCGGTTTTCGAACGGGTCCCTTCGATAAAAATACCGAGAAGTCCCCCTTTTTTCAGTATTTCCTCTGCTTCATTTATAGCCTTGCCGTCACCAGCTCCCCTTTGCACCGGAAAAGCCCCGAGGATACGGATAAGCCAGGAAAAAAGCTTATTTTTAAAGAGCTCAGCCTTTGCCATAAAGAAGATCTGTCTATGCTGTATCATTGCAAGCAAAACAGGATCTGCGTATGACAGATGGTTTGAACATATAATAAACGGCCCTTTTTTCGGAATGTTCTCTTTGCCGTTTATCTTGAGAAAAAACAGGAGCTTCATTACAGGAAAAATAAAATACCAGCCTACTGCCCACAAAGGATTTGTTTTCATACAATTTTCTCCCTTATAGTATTTACGACCATATTTACCGACTGTTCAAGATCCAACTCTGTTGTATCGACAATAATGCTGTCAGCAGCAGGTCTTAACGGTGCAGTTTCACGATGACTGTCGTTATAATCTCTTTTTATTATATCCGCAAGGATAGTTTCATAATCAGCCTTTTCACCTTTTTCTTCAAGCTGGATAGTACGTCTTTTAGCTCTTTCCTCAGGAGAAGCTGTCAGAAATATTTTCACCTGAGCGTCAGGCAGAACCACTGTTCCGATATCTCTTCCGTCCATTATAACATTTGATTCTCTAGCGAAACCTCTCTGAAGCTCAAGCAGGAATGTGCGTACAGCAGGTATCGCAGAGACTCTTGACGCTGCCATAGATACCTCTTCTGTACGGATATCAGAGGAAACATCCTCATCTCCGAGATAAATATGCTGATCGCCGTTTTCAAAAGCAAGATGAAGTGAAATACCGGGCAGCAAAGCTTTAACTGCTTCAACATCTCCGGTATCGATATTGCTTTTTAATGCCGCAAGACCGATAGCACGATACATTGCACCGGTATCAATATATACAAAACCAAGCTCGGCAGCCGCGCGCCTGGCAATAGTGCTCTTCCCTGCACCCGCAGGACCGTCTAATGCTACAGAAATCATTTATTATAAACCTCCAATTGATATCCATATGATTATAACAGAAACAAATCAAAAAAACAATGAGCATAAATACATAAAATATGTTTGTTACTCAGGTCTAACATTTGCAAGCGGATTTGCATTGAGTCCTTTTTCTATCTGTTCATCTGCGATATGTGTATATATCTGAGTTGTCCCAAGGTTTGAATGACCAAGTATTGCCTGAAGCGTTCTTATGTCTACCCCACCCTTCTGATACATAAGGGTCGCTGCAGTGTGTCTGAGCTTGTGCGGAGAATAACCCTGATCTCCGAGACCGATCTTCGACAGATAATGATTGACCATATGGTAGACGCCCTTGCTTGTCAGCCGGCAGTTTTTCCTGCTGATGAACAATGCGTTTTTATCAGCGATACCGCTCACCGGACGAACCTTCAGGTATTCATTAAGGGCATTTACACATGCAGGATTAAGAAATAATGTTCTTTCTTTATTACCCTTACCTCTAATAGTCAATACATATTCACTGTTTATATCCGATAGATTAATACCGACAAGTTCAGAACGTCTTAATCCGCAGTTAAGGAAAAACACAAGTATGCAATAATCTCTTTCCTTGAATTCACCGTCCACGGCCTCCAGAAGCTTCAGGCTGTCTTCAAG
>CADCPT010000179.1 GCA_902803385.1 uncultured Ruminococcus sp. | reverse complement strand
TTCGCTCTGAATCAGTATCCGTAAGCTTATTGCCGCGTCTGTGCGTTTTAAGCTTGCTATTATTCACGCACTATTGCTTTCAGATAACAGTGTTGTTTTTTCAGGGGTGCCAGGCGCTTTGCGCCTGGCACCCCTGAAAAAACACTATAAAAAGTGCGCCGCAAGGTAGGCGCACGTGAAAGAATAAATTATAAAGGGGCTGAGAATAGTTTCACAGCCCCTTTAATAGCGTTATCGGTTGCCTATCTCCATGCCTTTTTCCTCGCCGCGCCATACAGCGTAGTTGGATTTTCCGCTCTTCTTGATAGCGTAAAGCATGGTATCCGCATTTTTAAGCGCCTTGTTCATATTGTTCTGGTCGTAGACATCCATTCCTGCAACACCAATGGATACCGAGATCCAGTGTCCCTGAGGGATATCTGTCTTTTTGCCGATGGTCTGCTCTATCTCCGGGATAAAGAAATGAGACACCTCAAGCTCTGTGTAAACATCCTTTGCTATCTGCTCACCGAAACCGATGTCATGCTCCGGAAGGACGATAAGGAATTCGTCGCCGCCGTAACGCACGATGTAGCCGTTTTTGCCGACAACTCTTTCGCAAAGCCTCGAGAACTGCTTCAGAACAACGTCTCCGACGTCATGTCCGTAGGTGTCGTTGCAGAATTTGAAATTATCAAGGTCAAGATACAGGACGCATGCATCCACATTCCTTCTCTTGCCTACAGCGACAAGGGCACTGTGATCCTCCATCTGCTTCGTAAAGCCCTGTCTGTTGAAAAGACCGGTGAGAAGGTCGGTAACAGCGCTTTGCTGCAGCTTATGGTTCATCTCATTGATCTCGTCACGCGCTTTCAGACGATAGATAGTATCGTTCATCTGACGCAGAGCAAACTTGAAGATCGTAAGGTCGTTCCTGTCAAGGAAGATAAGGTTGCCTGTCATATTCTCATGCAGCTCGATGCATGCAAGCATGAAGCCTGTAAGCTCATCACCGCCGGAGATCGGAACGCACGCGAAGGATATGATGTTGTTTACTCCGAAGATCTGAAGTATGGGCGTGTATTCATAGAACTCCCTGTCGTAACGGGAGGCAACTATCTCTTTCTTGTGTCTTGTGAGGTATTGAGTCAGTCCCTCAAGCATTTCGTTCGTGAGCTCGATATCTCCGCTGTAATAGCGTATAGTGGGTTTGCGCTCAGTCACGTCGGCGTAGAGGATGTAGTCTATGTTATAGTTGTTCTGCAGGGTGACCATACAATCCTCGATAATGGAATCAGCCGTTGAATGACCCTTGCCCAGAAGCTCCTGCCATGCTACAAGGAAGTTGATACCCTTCGTCTTGTCTGAAAGAAGCATTTTCATATCGGCAAGCTGCGAAAGCTCTTCTATCTGATATTTGTTGACGCTTGTAAGCGGCAGTGAAACATGCTTTTCAATAAGAAACTGGTTGTGCAGCTTTGCAAAAACCATTTCCTCCTTGTGCTTGTAGCCGTGCTTGCTGCAGAATTCAATGCAGCCTTCAAGAATATCCTCGGCTTTTTTGGTCTCTCCCGCAGCCATATACATATCATACTGTTCAAGAGCGAACATAGCGTAAGCAAAGAACAGCAGACCTTCGCTGCGGAACATATGATAGCGCGCCTTGTCCATATACTGCTGAGCCTTTACGGGATCATCAGCCTTTTCAAGAAGACCGCTGACGAAATAGTAGAAGAACATATCGTCATCCCACAGGAAGTAGCTCGGCTCGCCCTCACAGTTTATAAGGTGGTAGAGAACGCGCTCCATCTTGTTAAGATAGAAGTGGGCGTTGTATTCGATGCCCATTTTGTAGCTGCAGTATACGATCATACCGTATACCTTTGAAATATTGCATATGCGCATGCGGTGCATCTTGACGGAATCAAGAAGCTTCAGAACATGCAGCAGGTAGTTGTAGGCTATATCGTAGTTTGCCGCAAGTATGGCGTTCGTAGCCATATTGTAGAGAGTTTCGGCAACGTTATAGGCGTCCTTCAGCTTGAAGAAGAGGAAGAGCGCACGGTTGAAGTAATCGTTTGCAAGGGTGAACTGCTCGCTTACTATCCTGTTGAAGCCGAGACCGTTGTAGATGGATGCCTCTTCAAGCTTGTCGTTCTGCCCCTCAATTATTTCAAGACACTTTTTGTAGTAATAGTCAACATAAGCAAAATAGCCGAAGCCCTGAGCAAGAAAAACGTTCTTTTTCCATGCCGCTATCATAAGACGCTCGTTTTTCAGCATCTTGGCTATATTCATAGCCTCAACAAAGCTCTCCTGGTTCTCGCATTTGTCGGCGTCGCCGTTGTAGCTTTCTCTGCTGTTGCCGCAGCCGAAGAATATGATATGGGCAAGGTGGTTGTAAAGCTTGTATTTGATCGCTTTATCGCGGAATTTCTCTATGCTTGCGGTTTCGTCGATACGATCCCAGGTGTAAGTGTTACGCCAGCCGTCGAGCTTGCACATATAGTCCAGCACCGTTGCGCGCACGATATATTTCTCCGATCCGCTCTTTTTGGCGATCTTCATACACTTATCGGCATTTTTCTTTGCAAGGCTCGCCTGTCCGCTGTAGACCTCACATACCGAAAGCAGATAATGATACTGGAAGGTATACTTTATATTCGGGTGCCTGTTGTTGACATTTTTAAGCTTATCGCACATGATAAGCGCCGTTGTATAATCGCCGTCGTAAATTGCAGCCTGAACGTATATTATGTAGAATTTTGCAAGCTGTCTGGTCGCAAGATTTGCCTTTTCCGCAACGATACGGTTGTTTATTATATCGAGATAGTACATCGCCTGCTGGGTAGCAAGGGTCAGCACCATATTGTTTATCTTTACAAGGTAATCGTCAAAATCATGAACAGAAGGCTCAAAGCTTTCGGTCGCATTTGAATCTGCCTGAGGATCCTGTATATTCCAGTCGAGCATATAGTTCTTGTCTTCGACCTCTTGTACAAGCTCACTCCAGATGTCTATTGTGTAATTGGGGGTAACATATGCCTCGTTGTAGTTTGCAAGCAAAGATATATTGTCATAGCTTTTGCCTATGAATTCAAGCAGGAAACTGAGAGTGCTGTTTTCTGCAAGATGCAGGCGGTTCAGTACCAGGAAAAGCGTATGCTCCTTTGAAATATAGGAAAGTATGCTTACAAGGCTGTGGGCAAGCTGCCTTCTTTCGTAGTCGATCTCGGAAACGATGACCTCCTCTGTTCTTTCACACTCGCCTGTCTGGATGTATGATTTTATTGTAGAACGGCTGAGATAGTATACATCGGCTTCTTCGAGAAAATCGTCGATAGATACATTGCTGAAAAATTTGAAATAAAGCTGCTTGATCCAGCCGAAAAACGGCTCGTAGGTCTCCTGGATCCTGCTTGCAGAATACTCGTGGTAAAGCAGCTCAATATCGCTGCTGCTGTTTTCTACAGCGTCCTCTATGGCATCTATCGGAACGGAAAGAGTATTGTAATGCTTTACAAAAAGAATGCTGCTGTGCCGCTGTTCAAGACCATGGATTATAGAATCAACTATCTTCCTTGTATACAGCTGAGAACAGGACTCCATAGTCACACCCCCCCCTATACTAACGCTTTCTCTATTGTAACAAATCTTTTTGTTATTTTCAATATATTTTTTTAAAAATCCGATAAAAAACAGAACAGACTGCCATGCTTACATTATCTATCAAAATTTTATCAAAGTATATATGATAATGTAAACTTTCTGTTAACAGAAGACCGGCGCAGCGTCAGAACTTCCTGTATTTTTTGACAGGTCTGCGGCTTTTCTTGCGGCGGTTGTAAACGGCGGCTATTATCAGATAAACAAGCGCCAGAACTATCACCGCGATAACAACAGATATGAACCATGTCGATGTTGCGATGGTCTTGAGGCCGTCGATAACAGTGAGCAGCTCGCTTCGGTCAACGGATTCGCCGGCAAGCAGGTCGATAGTGGCAAGCTTCTGATTAGCATAGCTTAGGGTCACGGTACCTATCCTTTCGCCCTGGCGGACGGGTGCGTCAACGCTTTCGGGTATGCTGTAGATCTTGTCTATGCTGTCGAGAGAAACGTTATCCGGCATTATCGTTGAAAAGCTTTCTGCGGGCGTAAGCTGGATTGTATCCTTGTTCCATGCGTAATTCAGGCCTATTTCCTTAGCAAGATCGTTTTTGTCTATTATCGTTTTTATTGCAAGGCTGTTGAATGCCCATTCATAAAGGTTGACGGAATCTATCATTGCCCCGTTTTCATAGTTTTCGCCGTTTTCATCCTCGTAGGGAGCGCCGTAGGCAACACAGAGATAGGTGTAGCCGTTTTTAACGGCCATTGAGACCAGGCAATAGCCGGAATCGTTTCCGGTGGAGCCTGTTTTTATTCCTACGGCATAGGGGTAGTAGTATTCTCCGCCCCTGTATTCGTCTATCATTGAGTTTGTCGTTACCAGATACCTGTCGTCTCCGAGAACATCGGATGTTACGGTGTTTGATATTTCCGTGAATTTTGGAAGGGTAAGAGCGTATTTTACTATCTTTGCCATATCCTCAACGGTCGTGTAGTGGTTGGGATCGTTAAGACCATGGGGGTTTGCAAAATGTGTGTCGTTGCATCCCAGAGCCTGAGCCTTGCTGTTCATCATATCGACGAATTTGTTGATATTCCCCTCGCCGATATAGTCGGCAAGAATAAGCGCCGCATCATTTCCCGAAGGTATCATAAGACTGCACAGAAGCTGGTAAACGCTCAGCTTTTCGTCCTTTTCGAGACCTGCCATAGAGCTTCCCGTGCCGTCGAGCAGATGAAGTATCTCACTTTTCACCGTGACATAGGTGTTGTCAATATCCGTTACGTTTTCTGCGGTTATTATGTAAGTCATTATCTTGGTAGTGGAAGCAGGGAAGCGCCTTGCCGAAGCGTCCTTCTGATAGACCACGGTACCTGTATCAAGATTTTCAAGGTAAATGGACTTGCTTGCTGTTTCAAAATCAATATTGTAGCTTGCAGCTCCGGCACTGAGAGGGCATACCGCCGTCATACACAGCACCAGGCATAGCGCAAGCAGTATCGTGATAATTCGTTTCATTGCTGCATCTCCCGCCTTTTAGGCTATCGTTATAAATTATGCACCGCCGGGGCGGTTCATATTGTGATATACGAAGAAATTGATCCTTTGTTATGTACAATCTGCCCGGCACTGTGTTATAATGAGTTTGCCGGTTCAGGACATGTACATTAGTATTGTACATCATTTTTGGCAAAAACACAAATATATTTCCGTATTTTTGGCAAAAGTATGAAAACTTTTTATGAACGGATGACCGCGGCACAGGGGATGTTCAAATGATATATATTACTGGCGATATGCATGGCGAATACAAGCGCTTTGAAGACAGGCGGCTCAAAAAGCTGACAGAGGAAGACAAGCTTATCATCTGCGGAGATTTCGGCTTTGTGTGGGATAATTCCCCGGAGGAGAGGAAGACCCTGCAAAAAATAGGCGAAAGGCGGCATCTTACCCTGTTTGTAGACGGAACGCATGAGAATTTTTCCCTGCTGCAGACTTATCCCGTCTGTGAGCTTTTCGGCGGAAGGGCAAGGCACATCTGCGGAAACATTTATCAGCTTCTCAGGGGCGAGATATATACCATCGAGGGCAGCACGTTTTTTGCCTTCGGCGGCGGAGACAGCGAGGACAGGGAGCTGAGGCTCAGAAACGGTACCTGGTGGAAAGAGGAGCAGCCCTCTGTTCTGGAAATGCAGTATGCCGTTGAAAGCCTTGATAAAGTTCACAGAAAGGTAGATTTCATAATAACCCATCAGCCGCCGCTTAAGGCAATGGCTCTTGTAGACAGAAAATGCCGCGTTACCGCGACATCCTCCTTCCTTGACGAGCTTTCCCACAAGGTCAGGTACAAAAAATGGTTTTTCGGCAGCCTGCACAAGAACAAGCGCGTGCCGAAGGGGCATTGTCTTTTTACTGATATCATCAGGATATGATGCACTTTTTTATAGTGTTTTTCCAGAGGGGGCTGTCGCATTAACATTTCCCCATCCGCCCGACCGTGCCTTCGGCGCGACCGGGCTGCTAAAAATCTGTTTTTTCAGGGGTGCCAGGCGCAAAGC
>CADCPT010000178.1 GCA_902803385.1 uncultured Ruminococcus sp. | reverse complement strand
TTTGTAAAGGATGCGGAGCAGTTTGATGATCTGACGATGCTTTGTCTTGAATATAAAGGTAAGGATAAATAATTGATCATGTTTGAATTAAAACGAACTGAAGAAAAGATTGCATTGGATCGTTCAGGAATAGATGCGATCTCAGACAAAATAGTTAAAAAACTGGAAAAATACGGAATCGGAAAGAAGGATATAATAAGAATTCGTCTGACGCTTGAGGAGCAGCTTCTGAAAATATCAGAGTACTATAAGGAAAAAACAACAGTTACCCTGCGTATGGGCAAACGATTTGCTACGCCTTATGTCTATATTAGCTACGAGGGAGAGAAATTCGATCCCACCTCTCAGGAAGATGAAACGGAAATACTTTTTTCCAATCTTGGTATGACTCCGCAATGGAGTTATCACCATAATCTGAACACCCTGTATCTTAAAGCACCATACCAGACCCCCAGAAGTGAAGTTTACCTGATTGCTGCTGTTATTGCAGCAATAATCATTGGACTTCTGCGTAGTATAATTCCGGCACAGGTAATAACTGCTGTCTCGGATTATGCACTTACACCTGTTTCTGATGCATTTATGAATGTGCTTGGAGCTTTTGTAAGGTTTATGATTTTCTTTTCGGTGATTTCAGGTATATGTTCTATTGAATCCCTCTCGGATTTCAGCAAAATAGGCAAACATGTCACAGGAAGGATGATTATTCGTACATTTGTGGGAACGGGTTTAAGTCTGCTTATTGCACTTCCTTTTCATCACTTTGTACAGGGAGAGATAAAGGAAACTACATCACAGACAGGAAGAATAATAGAACTGATTTTTTCAATTTTTCCCAAAGATCTGATCACACCATTTATAGAAGGCAATACCCTGCAGATAATCTTTTTAGCCGTAATGATAGGAAGTGTAATGCTTATCTTAGGTGAAAAGATCATTATGGTCAAAAAGCTGATAAATGATCTTTCTGTTTTGTTCTCAGACATAATCAGTATAGTCTGCAAACTTCTTCCACTCTATATCTTCACTTCATTATTGTTATTGATGTGGAAAAACGGAGGCGAATTATTTATTCAGCTATGGAAGCCAATTGTTTTATGTCTTATGATATGCTGCTTCTATCTGACAGTAAAGATCATTTATGTCTGCATCAGATTCAGGATCAGTCCGATACATTTCCTGTCAGCGATAAAGGGTACAGTTTTACTTGGTCTTGTTACTGCATCATCCTCGGCAACTCTTAATGATGTATTAAAGACAAATGAAAAAAAGCTCGGCATTTCTCAAAAGCTGAATCGTATTGGTGTTCCTTTTGCAAATTTACTTATCCGTTCTGTAGTAGGTGTTTCGTTTGTTTTGATTATATATTATATGGCGGAATACTATTCTGTTCCGGTTAATATAGGCTGGTTTATAACCGCCTGGGTGATGTGTTCGGTGCTAAGTATCGCTGCTCCGCCTGTATCCGGAGGAATGCTTGTAGTGACAGGTATGCTTATGATGCAGCTCGGTATTCCTGTTGACGGACTTGCAGTTGCGGGATTACTTGGAATTGTTACTGATTTCATTTGTACAGCATCAATAACAGGATTGATGCATTGTGAGCTTCTGATAGATTCTGACAATCTGGATATGCTTGATAAAAGCAAGCTTGCTTCATTAAGAAAAAAGAGGTGATATTATGGCTGAGAAAAAAATATTCCGTTTTAAGGTTAATGCGGAGGTAAATGAGTTACAGCGTGTGCTGGATTTTGTGGAGAACTGTATGAGTGGGATTGAATTTCCTCCCAAAGCAATGATGCAGATAAATGTTTCGGTGGAGGAAATATTCGTCAATATTGCGCATTATGCTTATCCCGACAAGATCGGGGAGGCTGTTATCGAGGTGGAAATAGATGACGAACCTAAAACGATAACTATAACCTTTATTGACAGCGGTGTAAAATACGATCCTCTCGCAAAGCCCGACCCGGATGTAACACTTTCGGCAAAGAACAGAAAGATC
>CADCPT010000177.1 GCA_902803385.1 uncultured Ruminococcus sp. | reverse complement strand
TTATATTGCAGAAAAGGTTAAATTCTGATTTCCCATAAGGTATAAGAGGGTACAATGTCGGCTCGGACGACATTGTACCCTTAAAACATGGTTGGTGAATTAATCATTCATTTTAGATAGTGTGAAATAAGGTGAGAAGGTGTTGTTGAACTATAAAACAAGTTTCATATGCATCTGTACGACTGTCCGCCCGACCGCACTTTTAGCGCTACCGGGCTATATAAAGGCTTTTTTTCAGAGGTGGCGCGAGCGAAGCTCGCGCCACCTCTGAAAAAACACCATAATAAAAGTGCGCCGCAAGGTAGGCGCACCCCAAGGGCTCTTCCTAGGGCGCACGTTGAAAAAAAGTTGTGAAATATTTCACAGTCACTTGACAGTTATGCAATGCATAATAAGCCGTAAATACCTGCAAAAATTATTGACAGAGGTATTATTTGGTACTATAATAATAAAGTACTTAATATCGAAAGGAAGTCCTGAAAAATGGAGAAGAAAAACATTGATTGGTCAAGCCTTGGTTTTGGCTATATCAAAACAGATAAGCGCTTTGTTTCCACATATAAAAACGGTGCTTGGGACGAAGGCGCTATCATCGATGATGATATGATCACCATGAGCGAATGCGCTTGTGTCCTTCAGTATGCTCAGACTATATTTGAAGGTCTTAAAGCATATACTACCGAAGACGGACATATCGTTATCTTCCGTCCTGACCTCAATGCTGAAAGACTTGCAAATTCCGCAAGAAGAATGGAGATGCCTGTATTCCCTGAGGATAAGTTTATTGAGGCTGTTGTTGAAACAGTAAAAGCTAACGATGCTTTCGTTCCTCCGTACGGCACAGGTGCAACACTCTATATTCGTCCTTATATGTTCGGAATCAATCCTGTTATCGGAGTTAAGCCTGCTGATGAATTTCAGTTCAGAGTATTCACAACACCCGTTGGTCCCTATTTCAAGGGCGGCGCAAAGCCGATAGTGATCAAGGTCAGCGATTTTGACAGGGCAGCTCCTAACGGCACAGGCTTCATAAAAGCCGGACTTAACTATGCAATGAGCCTGCATGCAATTGTTACTGCTCACAATGAAGGCTTTGCAGAGAATATGTACCTTGATGCAAAAACACGCACAAAGGTAGAGGAAACCGGCGGAGCAAACTTCCTCTTCATCACTAAAGACAACAAGGTCGTAACGCCTAAATCAAACAGCATTCTGCCTTCAATAACAAGACGTTCTCTTATGACTGTTGCAAAGGATTATCTCGGACTTGAAGTAGAGGAAAGAGAAGTATACTTTGATGAGCTTCAGGATTTCGCAGAGTGCGGACTTTGCGGTACGGCTGCTGTTATATCTCCTGTCGGAATGATCAACGATCACGGTAAGGAAATCGCATTCCCCAGCGGTATGGATGAGATGGGACCGATCACTAAAAAGCTCTACGATACACTCACGGGCATTCAGATGGGACGTCTCGAGGCTCCGAAAGGCTGGATAAAGGTAATCGAATAATAATTAAAAGCAGGACTGTGGTTCGATCATCACAGTCCTGTTTTTTGCTTTAGTGATATTTTTCTGCTTTACGAAGGAGTGTCGAATAACCTTTACTACACCCCAATAATCAATGTTTTTCATGCGCCTACCTTGCGGCGCACTTTTTATAGTTTTTTATTAGACCGTCCTTTACCTGTGATCAATAATTAATCAAAGCTTCAACAAAATTTTTATATATTTATTGTTGGCTATTGTAAAAAAAACTAACCTATGATATAATAAG
This sequence comes from uncultured Ruminococcus sp., assembly GCA_902803385.1. Classification (GTDB taxonomy): domain Bacteria; phylum Bacillota; class Clostridia; order Oscillospirales; family Acutalibacteraceae; genus UBA1213. Next base: position 2,562 of record CADCPT010000177.1, on the reverse strand, counting down.
TATATAATTTTAAATCAACGGAGGTCGAAAAATATGGGCAAACTAATGACAGAATTCAAAGAATTCATAATGCGCGGCAATGTTATGGATCTGGCAGTCGGTGTTATCATCGGCGGCGCTTTCGGCTCCATCGTTACTTCTCTCTGTAATGATGTTATAATGCCGGGTGTAAGCTGGATCGTAGCTACCGTATCGGGTATGGATATCACTAATCCCGAAACCGGTGCTCTCGATTTCACGAAGGTAACAGGCGCTCTCAATGTCGGACCTATCAACCTCGGCAACTTTGCTGCTGCTGTTATCAATTTCCTTATTATGGCTATCATCATCTTCCTGATGGTAAAAGCCGTCAACAAGATCATGTCTCTGCCAAAGACACTGAAAAAGGGCGAAGAAAAGCCGGATGAACCAACTACCAAAGAATGCCCCTTCTGCTGCAGCGAGATCAATATCAAAGCTACACGCTGCCCTCAGTGTACTGCACTTCTTGAGATCGCAGAAGAAGCTCTTAAGGATAAAAAATGATTCCCGTATAATTAAAGTTTAAAATCATCGGCGGTAAATTTCGGCAGGTCGGGCAATGCCTTTGGTTCTCTTTTAAGAGGATCGTAGACATAGCTTCTGCAAGGGGAACCGACTATCATGTTTCCCTTTCGACATGCCGGACGACCGCCGTTATTGTTTATAAAGAACCTGCAGTATTCACAGGCAGGGGTAATATTTGTTCCGAAAAGCTTCTTTTTATACAGACCCATTTTTGTAGCCTCCGTATTAGTTTCTATTGTATTATATCATGTCCTTTTTATTTTTGCAAATGAATGTGTGTGAGCTAACTCTATATGATTCCGATTTATTTTTGTATCTTTTATCATACAATACTGTAGCACTCATATTATGATGTTTTCAGATTTGTCAGTCATGAAGCTACCGCCTGGCCGTTACTGCTCAACGACTGGCCTAATAAAGCCTTGTTTTCGGATGGGGCTGTTCTGAAAATGCTGATTTTCATTTATGTGGCGATAAGTCATCATGTTGGTCTGTGAAAATTTCGTAGTCCTATTTGTTCAATTCCCCTGCATCCGAAGGAAGTACCCTCTGGGTGCGCCTACCTTGCGGCGCACTTGGCTGGTTTCAAGGGGTTGCCGTCAGAATCCTTATTTTGCGACAGTCCCCCTGAAAAAACAGGTCTAAAATAGCCCGGTCGCAGCGAATCTGAAGTCGGGCAAATAAAGCAGTGTTGCTGTGACAGCTCCCCCTGAAAAACACAATAAAACAAATATATTTCATAGTAGGCAGAATTAGTGTAAAAAAACATTTGCAATTATGAACATAATGTAGTACAATACTGCTTGTAGTTTTTCTTTCGGAGGTACGCTGATGGTTTTCAAGAGTAAAAATACAGATCTGAATTTTGTTGACGGAGTAGGTTTTCTTCAGTTTCCTGCTTTGACTGAACTTGACTTTATTAATCACGCTTTTTCAACACGTATAGGCGGTGTTAGTGAATGCGAATATAAATCGATGAATCTGAATTTCACTCGCGGTGATGATCCTGAATGTGTTATGGAAAACTACAGGTTATTCTGCCGGGCTGCAGGGTTCGATCTTAACAGCCTTGTAAGTTCACACCAGGATCATAATACGAATGTACGTTGTGTTTCAAAAGCTAACTGTGGAATAGGGATCACAAGAGAACATGACATTGACAGTGTAGATGCTCTTATTACAAATGAACCCGGGGTTACGCTTGTAACACATTATGCTGACTGTACCCCCCTATTCTTCGCCGATCCTGAAAAAAAGGTAATTGCTCTGGCTCATGCCGGTTGGAAAGGTACTGTTGCTAAGATCGGAGAAAATGTTGTTGAACAGATGCAGGAAAAATATGGATGTGATCCATCTGATATTATAGCTGTAGTTGGTCCGGCCATCGGTTCATGCTGTTATGAAGTTGATACACCCGTTTATGAGGAATTCGCCAGCCTTACAGAACTGAAACCGGCATATTTCACCAAAACACTCGGTCATGGAAAATACCTTGTAGATCTTAAAGAAACAAACAGACGTATACTGATGGATGCAGGACTTCTGAGTATCAATATTACTATCAGCGATGTATGCACAAAATGCAACAGCGGATTGCTGTTTTCCCACCGCGCCAGCAATGGAAAGCGAGGAGGACTTGTTGCCATGATGTGTATCAAAGAATAATAATTCTAACGAAAACAATAACAGCCTGAACAGTTTTACGAGACTATCAGGCTGTTATTATTATATATATCAGGGAGTTTGAATAATTTAGTATTTGCATAAATAAAAGATATATCAAGGGGCTGCACGAGCGGATACGCTCATGCACCCCCCTGATTTATTTAGTGATTATTTGCTGCTCTTTTTCTTGGGCTCTGCTTTGGCATCAGGTTTTGTTTCTGTCTTTACCGGCTCAGCCTTCTTGGGTTCTGCCTTAGCAGCAGGATTTGCTTCTGCCTTTGCAGGCTCAGCCTTCTTGGGTTCTGCCTTAGCAGCAGGTTTTGCTTCTGCCTTTGCAGGCTCAGCCTTTTT
>CADCPT010000176.1 GCA_902803385.1 uncultured Ruminococcus sp. | reverse complement strand
CCTGAAACCAACCACGTGCGCCTACCTTGCGGCGCACTTTTATTATAGTGTTTTTTCAGAGGTGGCGCGAGCTTTGCTCGCGCCACCGCTGAAAAAACAAGTCTTAAAATAGCCCGGTCGTTGCGCAGCAACGGTCGGGCGATCAGTCGTACCCCAAGGGCACTTCCTTCGGGCGCATTAAAACAACGGTCTGATTTTAGTCGTTGTTTTCTATTTTGAGAAGATTCAGCTTGTTCCGGACTTTGAAGTCTGCCTTTTTCCAGAGTGCCATCGCAGCTTCATTTCCGACATGCGTGTAAAGCACGGGGGTCAGCCCGCGGTCACGTATCGTGTTGACGGTATGAGCGCACAGCGCATAGCCGTAGCCCTTGCGGCGCTCGGGAGAAAGCACGGCAATTGATCTGATGCACAGATAGTTCTCTGTTCTGTTGCCTATAACAGAATTGGCTATCATTTTACCGTCACGGACTACAGCATACATCTCAAGGTCGAGGTATTCCTTCAGCTTGCGGTCGAATTTGTTTTCCCAGCGGAATTCTTCTTTAAGCCCGGAATAAAAATCACGCACAAGCTTTACATGCTCATCGTTTTCTTTGTCAATAAGAATAATACCGCTGTCTGTTTCCTTCAGCTTATCCTGACCGTAGGTAAGGACAGCAATGGAGAATTCGTCCTTTACAATGTAATTCAGCTCCTGAGTGGTAAGCGCATAGAGGTCGGACATCTTTTCGGCTATTTCCTGCTTGAAATAGATCTCTGCACTCGGTATATTGCGGTTCTTTATAAACCGACATATCTCAATAAGCCTGTTTGTGTCATCCTTGATAGCGGAGGAGGTCCACAGCCATACTCTCGGACCGTTTTTTGCGGTCAGAATAATTACATTCTTATGATCGGAATACAGATCGTGTATGGGATCCTTCCTTGCAGATTCGATGGTGTTGAAAAGAAGAGAATCGCTGATATATTCCTTTGAGGAAAAGATCTCATCATCGCCGCTGATCTTCTCAAAAACAGTAGACATAATAAAAACCCCTTTGCTGCTTGCCGTTTATTCGGTCGGAAACGTGCATTATCAGCCAAAACGCGCCGACCCGGTAAACAATATGTTATTTGTTTTTTGATATATATATTCTACTTCATTTTTCGTACTATTTCAATATCTGAAACGATGTTTTTGTCGCAATATCTTAATTTTTTGTTAATAATTTGTCTGCGGGATTTTATTTTCTGCTTTATTAGTGTATAATATTCGGGTAAATAAAAAAGGTTGAATAAAAGCGGAAAACAAGGAATACGGAAACTATGAGAGGAGTAAACTGAATAATGGTAAGACAAAGGATCACGATCACTAATCCCACCGGCCTGCATATGCGCCCTGCGGCAGTATTTGCTCAGGAAATGGGAAAATACAAATGCGATGTTCACCTCCGCTATAACGGAGCAAGGGTGAATGCAAAAAGTCTGTTAAGCATTATTGCTGCGGTGATCAAATGCGGCGCCGAGGTAAATATTGAATGTGACGGTGAAGATGAGCTGGAGGCTATAAACAAGGCTATAGAGCTTATAGAAGGCTTTACGGAATGACAAAAGCTTTATGCTGACCATATGCCCGGCTGTTGCTGCGCAACGACCGGGCTGTTTTAAAACTTTCTTTTTTATAGTGTTTTTTCAGGGGTGCCGGGCGCGAAGCGCCCGGCACCCCTGAAAAAATTTTAGCCGCCAGGCCGCGCCGAAGGCGCGGTCGGGCGGACGGGGCAGTGTAAATGCGACAGCGCCGTATTATAAAAAAATAAAATGAACCTTTTGGCACTGAGGAGTATCTAATAGATAAAGCAAGACAAAAGGAGAGAGCACTATGAAGAATTATGATGAAAAAGATCTTAAGAATGTATATCCGGAAGTGCCCGAGGAGTTTCATGCTGCTGTGGAAAACGCACTGAAGGATCTTGATCAGGGAAAGCTTGTGGTTATCGACAGGCGCAGAAAAGCAGCGAAGATAATCGCAGCCTGCGCTGCGGCGGCAGCAGTGGCGGCATTTACCATCACCGCCGGCGCAACAGGCTTTTTCGGACTTTTCAGTGAGCAGAAGGGCACATACGGCCTTCATGTCGGAATAGATCAGAGCCAGTCCTCGACAGAGGGATCTTCGGATGAGGAAAAACACGTAAAGATAGTTTGCTCCTATGTGCCGGAGGGCTTTGTACTTGCAAGCGGAAATCCTGAGCTCTGTATGTATGTGTACGGTGATGATGTTTACGAAAACAGGGATAAGACATACACGATATCCGCTACAGGCGATAAGGATTTCGATCAGACCTATACGAATGTTATAGAATCGCACGAGGATATCGTGAACGGCAGAAAGGTCGTATATATGACATTTAAATACGGCGAAAACAACGAAAAGCTCCGTTACGGCGCAGCAGTACATTTTACGGATGAGGGATATGTTGTATACGCCGACAACACCGATATGACAGAGCTTGAAAAGATAGTTGCCGGCTTGTCTCTTGAAGAGGATACGGAGTTTGAGAGCCGTTGGGCAATGCTTTCCGAAAGCAGTGACCGCTTTGACACATTCGGAACGCCCTTCGATGAGGTACTGGTAAAGGCTGACCGCACATTTACGGTAAGTGTAAACGAAAAGGTCGAAAAAGACGGCAGGATCGAACGTGATAACAGCGCGAACCTGACCATCAGCCTGAAGGATGTACAGGAGCTTACGACCGATGAAGGCCTTGACAGAGACAACTTCCCCCATGAAATAGGCTTCGGCGGAAAGGAATACAGCCTTCACGATGAATACTTCAATAAGGACGGTACTCTGAAGGCAGCTCACGTGAGAGAAATATACAATGACAGGGGAGAAAACGTTTACTCTACTCTGGGCGAGGTCGAACGTACGGATGCAATGAGGCATTTCTATCTTGTGACGGTAGCAGTCAGCTCTGACGGTGACATACAGGATCTCGGAAATGTGATGTCATCATTCGGAGCAGTCAAGAGCGTAAGTGAGGAAAGCGATGAATACTTCTGCGCTTCCGACGGGATATTCTGGGGACATTACATGCTGACCGGCGAAGCATTATCCATCTACAGCGAAGGCTTCAAAGACGAAGAGCCTATATCGAAGGGTCAGACAAGATATTTCAGAGTGGGTCTTATTGTCGATGAGGATGTCAGGGATGATGCATATCTGGAAATAGGCATTTCGCCTGATACGAGGATAAGCTGTGACGAAGGAGCAGAGTATAAGAACTATACAACGTACTGCGTAAAGCTTTTTGAATGAGGTGAGCATTATGACGAGGGAAGAATTCGCCGAAAAGGTCCTTGACAGCGAAGCTGTTCTTTACAGGATATCCAGGTCGATGCTCAGAAATGAGGCGGACTGCGAGGACGCTGTTCAGACAGCGATCCTCAGAGCCTACGAAAAGCTTTCTACTCTGAAAAATGAGGAATACTTCAGAACCTGGCTTGTCCGGATCCTTATCAACGTTTGCAATAAGCGTCTTAATGAGCGTAAAAGAATAGTTGATATTGATGAATACCAAGCACAAACAACAGCCTCCGTTCCTTCCGATGAGGTGGGAACGGAGGTAAGAATGGCGCTTGAAGGCCTGCCTGTGAAGATCAGGCAGGCTATGGTGCTTTTCTACATAGAAGATTTTTCGATAGAGGAGATCAGACGTACTCTCGGAATACCGGCCGGGACCGTAAAAAGCCGCCTTTCTAAAGGAAGACAGCTTATGAGGGAGAAGCTATCTTAATATCTGTTTTTTCAGGGGCTGTGAAAAAACTATTTTCTTTTTTACAAGCCTCTGAATCATCTGAATATCCGATAAAATACGGCTTACCGCCTGATACTAATATCAAATAGAAACGACTTCATATACATTTGTACGACTGATCGCCCGACCGTTGCTGCGCAACGACCGGGCTGTTTTAAGACTTGTTTTTTCAGATGGGATTGTCGCAAAACAAGGATTCTGACGGCAACCCCTTGAAACCAGCCAAGTGCGCCCGTAGGAAGTGCCCTTGGGGTGCGCCTACCTTGCGGCGCACTTTT
>CADCPT010000175.1 GCA_902803385.1 uncultured Ruminococcus sp. | reverse complement strand
TTTTTCCTTGCACAGATTTGAAATCAGCTTCTTATTATAGTGCGAATTCAGTGGATTTATGAATAATATTTCGATAATCCTGCAATTTATACTTGACATCCCTGCAAATCAGTAATATAATATGCACCATAACGCAAATCCAACTGCAAAAGGAAAGGAAGATCATTATGACAAAGACCGTACACAGTCTTTACGATCCGTCATTTGAACACGACAACTGCGGCATAGGAGCTGTTGTCAATATTAAGGGTAAGCAGTCGCATAAAACTGTATCTGATGCATTGACTATCGTAGAGACGCTGGAGCACCGTGCAGGAAAGGATGCCGAAGGCAAAACAGGAGACGGAGTTGGTATTCTTACACAGATATCCCACCGCTTCTTTAAAAAGACTGCCGCATCTCTCGGCATTGAAATAGGGAATGAAAGAGATTACGGTGTCGGAATGTTCTTCTTTCCTCAGAATGAGCTTCATCGCAATCAGGCAAAGAAAATGTTTGAGATCATCGCCGAAAAGGAAGGTCTTAAGATTCTCGGCTGGAGAAAGGTTCCCAGCGACACGACTGTTATAGGACAGAGAGCGCTTGACTGCATGCCGGATATACAGCAGTGCTTTATTGCAAGACCCGACGGTGTGAAAAAGGGACTTGATTTTGACCGCCGACTTTATGTTGCAAGGAGAGAATTTGAGCAGAGCAATGAGGACACCTATGTTGTTTCACTTTCAAGCCGTACCATTGTATATAAGGGTATGTTCCTTGTCGGTGATCTGAGAAGATTTTTCCTCGATCTGCAGGACGAGGATTATGAGTCCGCTATCGCTATGGTACATTCAAGATTCTCCACGAATACAAACCCGAGCTGGCAGAGGGCGCATCCCAACCGTATGATCGTTCATAACGGAGAGATCAATACCATAAAGGGCAATGCCGACAAGATGCTTGCAAGAGAAGAAACAATGCAGAGCGAGCACCTCAAGGGCGATCTTGAAAAAGTCCTTCCTGTCGTCAATACGGAAGGCTCAGACTCCGCAATGCTTGACAATACCCTTGAATTTCTTGTTATGAGCGGAATGGATCTGCCCTTAGCTGTAATGATAACCATACCGGAGCCATGGGACAGGAACCATACAATGAGCCGCACAAAGAGAGATTTCTATCAATATTATGCAACGATGATGGAGCCGTGGGACGGCCCTGCGTCAATTCTTTTCTCTGACGGTGATATCATGGGCGCCGTTCTCGACAGAAACGGACTTCGCCCGTCACGCTACTATATTACCGACGACGGAAACCTTATTCTTTCCTCTGAGGTCGGCGCACTTCCGATACCGGCTGATAAGATCGTAACAAAGGAAAGGCTCCGCCCCGGCAAAATGCTTCTTGTAGATACCGTAAAGGGCAGAGTAATTGATGATGAGGAGCTTAAGGAATACTATGCATCACGTCAGCCCTACGGCGAATGGCTGGACAGCAATCTTGTAAAGCTTAAAGACCTTCGCATCCCGAATACAAAGGTCGAGGAACATCACGGCGACGAAAGGAAAAGACTGCAGAAGGCATTCGGCTATACCTACGAGGAGATCATGAAGGATATACTCCCGATGGCACAAAGCGGAAGCGAGCCGATAACCTCAATGGGCATAGATACACCGATAGCTGTGCTTTCAAAGCAGCCGCAGCCGCTTTTCAATTATTTCAAGCAGCTTTTCGCTCAGGTAACAAATCCCCCTATCGACGCTATCCGTGAGGAAATTGTTACTTCAACAACTGTATATATCGGCGAGGACGGCAACATCCTTGAAGAACGTCCCGAAAACTGCAAGGTCATAAAGGTACATAACCCGATACTTACCTCAACCGATATACTAAAGCTTAAAAATATGAAGGTCAGCGGCTTCAAGGTTGCAGTTATCCCGATACTCTATTATAAGAACACCCGTCTTTCAAAGGCTATCAACCGTCTTTATCTCGAAGCAGACAAGGCGTACAATGAAGGCGCAAATATCCTTATCCTCTCCGACAGAGGAGTGGACGAAAACCATCTTGCGATCCCGTCTTTGCTTGCAGTTTCTGCACTGCACAGGCACCTTGTTGTTACAAAGAGAAGGACTTCGCTTGCAGTCATCCTCGAAAGCGGCGAGCCGAGAACAGTACATCATTTCGCTACACTTTTAGGCTACGGCGCAAGTGCGATAAACCCATATCTTGCGCAGGAGACAATACATGAGCTTATCCACGAGGATCTTCTCGACAAGGATTATTATGCCGCTGTTGACGATTATAACAATGCAATTCTTCACGGCATCGTAAAGATCGCGTCCAAAATGGGTATATCCACGATCCAGTCCTATCAGGGTTCCCAGATATTCGAGGCTATCGGCATCGGCAAAAGTGTAATAGACGAATACTTTACAGGTACTGTCAGCCGCATCGGCGGCATCACCCTTGAGGATATCGAAAAGAATGTTGACAGCCTTCACACAGCGGCATTTGATCCGCTCAGCCTTGAAACTACAGCAGAGATATTCTCACGCGGCGAGCATAAATTCAGAAGCGGCAGGGAAGAGCATCTGTATAATCCCAAAACTATACATACTCTTCAAATGGCAACAAGAACAGGAGATTACAAGCTCTTCAGATCCTATTCTCATATGATCACAGAAGAAATGGGAACTATGAATATCCGCGGATTGTTTGATTTTGAATTTGCTGAAACTCCCGTTCCTCTTGAAGAAGTTGAAAGCGCGGAGTCTATCGTAAAGCGGTTCAAGACAGGCGCAATGTCCTACGGTTCCATTTCAGAGGAAGCACACGAGGCACTGGCTCTCGCAATGAATAAGCTCCACGGAAAATCAAATTCCGGCGAGGGCGGTGAAAGCGATGAAAGACTGCTGACAAAGGGAACAGATGAAAACCGCTGCTCCGCTATAAAGCAGGTCGCATCAGGCCGCTTCGGCGTTACGTCAAAATATCTGAACAGTGCCGATGAAATACAGATAAAAATGGCACAGGGCGCAAAGCCCGGCGAGGGCGGTCATCTGCCGGGCAAGAAGGTATATCCGTGGATCGCAAAGACAAGACAGTCAACTCCGGGCGTATCGCTTATCTCGCCTCCGCCGCATCACGATATTTATTCGATCGAGGATCTTGCACAGCTCATCTACGACCTGAAAAACGCAAATAAGAATGCCCGTATCTCCGTTAAGCTCGTATCCGAATGCGGTGTCGGTACAGTTGCGGCAGGCGTCGCAAAGGCAGGCGCAGGAGTAATACTCATTTCCGGCTATGACGGCGGCACAGGCGCAGCCCCCGGCAGCTCTATCCACAATGCCGGACTTCCGTGGGAGCTTGGTCTTGCCGAAGCACATCAGACGCTGATAATGAACGGTCTGAGAAACAAGGTCGTTATCGAAACAGACGGCAAGCTTATGACCGGCCGCGACGTTGCAGTCGCAGCTATTCTCGGCGCGGAGGAATTCGGCTTTGCTACCGCTCCGCTGGTAACTTTAGGCTGTGCTATGATGAGAGTATGCAATCTTGATACCTGTCCCTTCGGTGTAGCAACGCAGAATCCTGAACTCAGAAAGAAATTCATGGGCAAGCCGGAATATGTAGTGAACTTTATGATGTTCATTGCCGAGGAACTCAGGGAATATATGTCAAAGCTCGGTGTACGCACACTTGATGAACTTGTCGGCAGGACCGAGCTTCTGAAGGTCAGGGAGGGTCTTTCCGACAGAGAAAAGAAGATCGACCTTTCGGCTATTCTCGGCTGTGATATGAAGGAAGAAGTTTCATACCATAACAAATCCCTTTTTGATTTCCGTCTTTCCGAAACGGTCGATGAAAAGGAGCTTGAAGAAAAATTCAGGGCCTCATTCAAAAAGGGCACAAAGAAAACAATTGAGATAGATGTAAAAAATACAGACCGCTCTCTTGGTACTGCTTTCGGCTCCGAAATAACAAAGAAATTCGGCGATACCCTCGCAGAAGATACTTTCACAGTAAAATGCCATGGTGCAGGCGGTCAGAGCTTTGGCGCATTTATTCCGAAGGGACTTACTCTTGAGCTTGTCGGCGACAGCAACGACTATTTCGGCAAGGGACTTTCCGGCGGAAAGCTGATAGTCTATCCTCCTCAGAACAGCAGCTTCAGGGCTGAGGAAAACATAATCATCGGCAATGTTGCACTTTACGGCGCAACAAGCGGCAAGGCATTCGTGGGCGGTATTGCGGGTGAGCGTTTCTGCGTAAGGAATTCCGGTGCAACAGCTGTTGTTGAAGGTGTCGGAGATCACGGCTGTGAATATATGACAGGCGGCTGTGTTGCTGTTCTCGGAAAGACAGGCAAGAACTTTGCAGCCGGTATGTCGGGCGGTATTGCCTATGTGCTTGATGAGGACAGAGACCTTTATATGAAGCTTAACAAGGAGCTTGTTCTTGTTTCCGAGGTTACGGAAAAAGCCGATGCAGAAAAGCTCAGAGCTATGCTTGACGAGCATATCACTGCAACAGGCTCGGAAAAGGCAAAGAAGATCGTGGCTGATTTTGAGGGCTATCTGCCGAAATTCAAGAAGATCATCCCGAGGGATTATAAGAAGATAATGGAAGAAATAGCTGTTTTTGAGGGAAAAGGACTTACTGAGGAAGAAGCAAGGATAGAAGCTTTCTACAGCATCACAGGGGAGCAATAAGGAGGATAGTCATGGGAAAACCAACAGGATTTTTGGAATATGACAGAAAGGAATCGACAGCAGTTTCCGAGCTGGAGCGCATAAAGAATTTTAATGAATTTCACAAGCCGCTGAGCGAAAAGGAACAGAAATGTCAGGCGGCAAGGTGTATGGAATGCGGCGTGCCCTTCTGTCAGTCAGGCATGATGATAGGTGGTATGATGTCCGGCTGTCCGCTGAATAATCTCATCCCCGAATGGAACGATCTTTTATACAGGGGCGCATGGGAGCTTGCATATAAAAGGCTCAGGCTTACAAGCAATTTTCCGGAATTCACCTGCCGGGTCTGTCCGGCACTTTGTGAAAAGGCGTGTACCTGCGGTGCAAACGGCGACCCCGTTTCCGTCAGGGAAAATGAATTTGCGATAGTAGAAAAGGCTTATGCTGAAGGCTGGGCAAAGGCTCAGCCACCGAAGGTAAGAACAGGAAAGACTGTTGCCGTTATCGGCTCGGGACCTTCCGGACTTGCGGCAGCAGACCAGCTCAACCGCAGAGGACACAGTGTTACGGTATTCGAGCGCTCTGACCGTGTCGGCGGACTTATGATGTACGGCATACCGAATATGAAGCTCGAAAAGCATATCATAGAGCGCCGCATAAAGATAATGGAAGAGGAGGGCGTGACCTTCCGTACCGGTGTAAATGTCGGAGTTGACATCAGCGCACAGGAGATCCTTGACAGCTTTGACAGGGTGATCCTCGCCTGCGGCGCATCAAATCCGAGAAATATAAATGCCCCGGGAAGAGATGCGAACGGAATATATTTTGCCGTAGATTTTTTGAAATCTACAACAAAGGCACTGCTTGACAACGGACTGCAGGAGGGCAGCTATATTTCCGCAAAGGGAAAGAACGTTATCGTGATCGGCGGCGGTGATACAGGAAACGACTGCGTTGGTACCTGTGTGCGCCACGGTGCAAAAAGCATTACTCAGCTTGAAATGATGCCCAAGCCCCCGGAAAAAAGAACAGAAAGCAACCCCTGGCCGCAGTGGCCAAGGGTGTGCAAAACAGATTACGGTCAGCAGGAGGCGGCTGCTGTATTCGGCAGTGATCCGAGAGTTTATCAGACTACTGTAAAGGAATTTATCAAAAACGAAAACGGCGATCTTATTTCCGCTGTACTTGTTGATCTTGAAGCTGTAAAGGATGAAAAGACGGGCAGGATGATGATGAAGCCTGTTGAGGGCAGTGAGCATACTGTTGAAGCAGAGTTGGTTCTTATTGCAGCCGGCTTCCTCGGAAGCGAGAAATATGTTACCGAGGCTTTCGGTACAGACACAGATGCAAGGACCAATATTGCAGCAGCTCCGGGCAGGCACAGCACAAGCATCGACAGGGTATTTACCGCAGGAGATGCACATTCGGGTCAGTCGCTTGTTGTAAGAGCGATACGCGACGGCAGAGACTGCGCAAAGGAAGTCGATGAAAGCCTGATGGGTTATACAAATCTGTAATAGTATGATCACAAGGAGGGTGTGAAATAATTCACGGCTCCTTCGTTATAATAGCGTGCGCCTACCCTGCGGCGCCGGCGTGCCGCCGGTGTCAGATCGCGCTGTCGTTTCGTGCAAACTACCGCCAGACCGCGCCTTCGGCACGACCTGGCTATTATTATTTAGTTTTTTCAGAGGTGCCA
>CADCPT010000174.1 GCA_902803385.1 uncultured Ruminococcus sp. | reverse complement strand
GTGCATATACACATATATATTGTATCATGTTTTAAGGGATTTTGAAATGGTTTTTTAAAAAATAATATAGCGCCGTTTTTTCATCCTATGCTCCCTAAGGAAGTGTCCTCCCGACCGCGCCTTTCGGCGCGACCGGGCTATTTTAATACTTGTTTTTTCAGAGGTAGCGCGAGCGAAGCTCGCGCTACCTCTGAAAAAACACTATAATAAACGTGCGCCGCAGGGTAGGCGCACGAGTGGGGGCGCTTCCTTCGGGCGCACGTAGTTGGTTTTAGGGGCTGCCGTCAAAACCATTGCTTTGCGGCAGCCCCTTGATCATTGCAGCAGCCTGTCCGGCTTTGCTTTTGGGTTTTCCGACAGGAATATCATCCTCAGCGCGTCTTCCTCGTTTTCGTAAAGCTCCGAAAGCATCCCGGAAAAACGCACCTCGCTGTAATCAGCCCCCTGTGAAACAGCTCTCGTGCGAAGCATATCCCCGGCTGCAAGCTCTGCGCCGGTCGGACAGGGATCATATGTTTTCAGATTATCCTTCATTATACTGCATTCCCCTTTGACTGTATGTCTTTTCAGACCCTGTTTCTTTTAAAAAGCGGCAGTTCTCTTGAGGATCTGAGCTTCTTGAGAAGATGTGCTATACCGTCTTCATCATTTGAAAGCGTGATGTAGTCCGCTGCCTCTTTAACAGGCTCCTTTGCATTCTGCATCGCAACGCCGAGACCTGCATAGCGGATCATCGATATATCGTTGAAGCCGTCGCCGCAGGCAATACACCGTTCGGTCGGGATATCTGCCATCCTGAGAAGACGATCGAGCGAAAGCGCTTTATCGACCCCTTCGGGTACGATCTCCAGAAAATAAGCTTCCGACTTGAAGATGCCGAGCCTTCCCTTGTATTTTTCGGAAAGTATTTTTTCAAGCTCAAGGATCACCTCAGGCTCACCCTGGAGCAGACATTTGTTGACATCAAAGCTTACATATTCCGGGAAGTTTTCAACAAACTTAAGCTTCATCCCGTTGATGCGGGCTTCGATCTCTGTATACTTATTGACCTGGTTTCCGTCTATGATACAGTCATCCTCATAGGTGTTTATCCCTACGGGGTAATCTTTTATAATGTCGCATATTTCCGGGATCACATCCATCGGCAGAGTCTGCTGGAACATAATACGGTTTTTCCTGCAGTCTATAACGCAGCCACCGTTATAAGCGAGGATATATCCCCCGAATTCACTTAGCCGCAGTGTTTCGGCATGACCTGAGATGCCATGAGTGGGTCTGCCTGAAGCGAGAACGACCTTTCCGCCTGCACGCTGAAACTCTATTAGACGACGCTGAGTTTCGGCTGTGATGATCTTCTCTGAATTGGTAAGGGTACCGTCAAGATCAAGAGCAATGATCCTGTATCGCATAATTATCCTCCTCAATGCCCTGACATTAACCTTAGTTTAACACTCTGTTCATAATTTGTCAATATTTAATTGTTAAAACCTGCCCGACCTTGCGGCGCACTTTTTTATAGTGTTTTTTCAGGGGTGCCAGGCGCTTCGCGCCTGGCACCCCTGAAAAAACACTATTATCCGAAAGCAAAGGTGCGTGAAAAGCAGCGCCCGTAAGATGCACAGCCGCGGCAATAAACTTAAGGTGCCGATTCAGAGCGAACGGAGCGAGCGACTGCGCGAAATGACACCTGCGGCACGACGGTGCCGCAGGGTAGGCGCACCGAGGAGCACTTCCTTTGCAATCTATGATGCGTAAAGTGCATTCTGTGCAGAACATATTGCAATTTTTTTGCGGCGCAGATATAATGGGTACAGTAAGGAACGGAGACCGCTCCGTACCGGACAGGAGGCGAAAATGTGAAGATCAGGTTGTCTGTAAGCGATGAAAGCTACGAAGAGGTGAAAAGCTTTTTTGAATCACACGGCGTTGAGATCGACAACGAAGCTCCGTATATCCTGCTGCAGAAGGATAAACACCCGGGTCATATCCCGGCAAGAGATGAAGACGGCAACAAGGTGATGATATCGGTCGAGGATATAGTAACGATCGAAAGCTACGGCCATACGGTAGAGATACACACCGGAAAGGCTGTATATACCACATCCGAGCGGCTTTATCAGCTTGAAAACAATCTTGATCCGCAGAAATTTCTCAGAGTGAGCAATTCGGCGATAATCGCCAGATCTCAGGTAAAAGAAATAAGCCCCACATTGTCGATGAAGTTCATTCTCCGGATGAAAAACGGAGAAAGAGTAGATGTAACAAGAAGCTATAACGGAAAATTCAAGGAGTTTTTTGGAATTTAGGAGGTATTATTATGACAGGTACATTTTTGGATTATCTCAGCCCCGCCGCATATTTAGGAAGAGATCCCAACGCCGGGCTTATTTTCCTTTGTGTAATGATCGGCGTCAGCGTACTCATTGCCGCAGTCGTTGCATTTTATATCGTTTATTATTTTATCTACAAGCGTAAGATAAATAAGGCTCTTGCTGAGGGCAAGCCGATAAAAAGCCATATGCCTTCTCCCGGCAGCACACTTCTCACCATCGGTGTCATAATATGGGTAGTATCAACAATATTCATTATTTTTCAGTTACAGATGATCATGCTGTATACCGGTATGCTGAGCTTCAATGTCGCAATAATCGGTGAACAGACTGACAGTATTTACAACAACATCGGTATTCAATTCTGGGATAATGTAAACAAGGAAGCCGAAAAACAGTCGCTTGTGCTCGAAAAGGATTTCAAAGCCGGAAAGATAGACGCTAAAAACAAAACAGCCGAGCTTACGATCTCGATAACCCCGAGGATCCTTCCCGGCAAGGATGATAAATTCACCTTCCGCATCGGAGACAGCCAGACCGAGCTGAAGCCGGATTCAGCAGGCAGATACAGCGGAACCGTAACCATCGGCATATTTACCGATCCCACAGGCATCCTTACCTTTGAGGGCAACGGAGAAAAGATAAGCGAGATAATCGCCGACGCACCGCATTATCCGGTAGATCAGGATGAAAGTGAGCATTTTGATGTTTCATGGGAAAGCGTATTCCCGTCCGCAGAATCAAGGGAATTCAACACACAGATAACGCCTGACGGAAACGGCAAATCAAATGTCAGCTCAGAGCTTGGCGTATACAGCATCGGAGCAGAGGCGGATGAAAGCTATAAATTCTCCGGGATAGAGCTTATTATCGAATGTGATGACAAGGAGCTTCGCAGAGTGGATATCCTGAAGGACAGCGCGGTATATCTTGATGACGGCTGCTACAAATACAAGCTTGACGAGGTCGTTGACGGAACAGAGCCGAAGATCATGTACCGTATTGAAGCAAAGGACGAGCTTGGATACAGCTATGTATACAATTACAAGATGCTGGGCGAGGACGGCAACAACACCGCTTATGAGATGTATTCTGTTATTACCGCCAAGGACGGATCAACTATTACATTTGACCATGACTATGATCCGATCCTGAAGCCTGCAGCACACTGAATATAGAAATTTTAAATATGGGGCTGTGAAATTATTCGCAGCCCCTGAAACCAACCACGTGCGCCCGTAGGAAGTGCCCTTGGGGTGCGCCTGCCTTGCGGCGCCGGCGTGCCGCCGGTGTCATTTCGCGCTGTCGCTCACTGCGTTCGCTCTGTTATGAGTGTTTCATAGTCAGTCGCCGC
>CADCPT010000173.1 GCA_902803385.1 uncultured Ruminococcus sp. | reverse complement strand
TTTCATTGGTCAAAACTCCCTTTTGTGATTCATATTATATTGATATCTCTGTCGGGCAGAGTCAGGTTACATTATTATCCTGCATACCACAATAAATAATAACATATATTTTCCGAAAAATCCATATCTTTTTTAATAAAATCTTCTGTCTCAGGCAATTTTTTTACAGTCCATGGAAAAAACAAAAAAACGAACCGACATTTTACATAATAATCCTGCCCGCGCTTTAGTGAATTAATACAGTGATCAGATTATTATTCCGTCAAGGTGGTCTGTTTCATGCTGTATTATCTGAGCAGTGAAGCCCGAAAATGAAGCCTTGTGCTTTTTGAAGCCCGTATCCTGATATTCAACTTCTATTCGCTCATAACGGCGAACTTTTCTCGTACCCGTCAGGGAAAGACAGCCCTCCTCGGCAAAATAGCTTTCCTCAGAATGAGAGACTATCACGGGATTGAGCATAATAAGCGGCGCTAAGGGAGTTGCTGCAATTATTATCCTTCGGCTGACGCCTATCATATTTGCTGCAAGCCCTGCGCAGATACCGCGGTTGGCAGCAAGCGTGTCGGCAAGATCCTTTACTGTGCCAAGATCCGCCTCAGTCGCCGGAGCCGACTTCCTTTTCAGAAATAGGATGTCCTTTACTATCGGTCTTTCCATAAATTCCCCTCCGATGAATAATATCATGATTTCTGTACAGAATAAAACAAAAAAGGAGGCAAATACAATGACTATCATTTTCTGCAGTGACAGTTGCATTTATCAACGCGACGGTATATGCACCCTTGAATACCCGGCGACAGTTACAAACTCGACGGGAGCAGGCTGTATACATTATGTAGCTGATAGCTTATAGCAGCTAACCAATAGCCTATAGCTTTCAGCCTCTGCGGCACAAGCTGCAGAGAAAAACAGTGACGCTGCGCCCACGTTCGCCTACCCTGCGGCGAACTCACTAAAACACTACAAAAAGTGCGCCGCAGGGTAGGCGCACTCTTAGATTACTTCTTTCGGGTGCACAAAAAACTTAGCGGCTATTGGTCAGCGCCGCAACTGCATCGCGGATAGTTCTTACGCCTACTATCCTGATATCAGAGCCATCAGGCAGAACGAGTCCCTTTGTGTTGTGATATGGCATAATACACGTTCCGAAGCCGAGACGCGCAGCCTCACCGACACGCATAGACGCCTGACTTACGGCTCTTATTTCTCCCGTAAGTCCGACCTCTCCGAAGGCAAGCACATCCTCCGGCACAACAATATCCTTCAGGCTGCTCAGAAGTGCAAGAGAGGCCGGAAGGTCAGCGGCAGGCTCGTCGAGCCGCAGACCGCCGATAACATTTATGTATGCGTCCATGCTGGAGAAATAGTAGCCGCAGCGCTTTTCAAGCACCGCAAGCAGCATGGACATCCTGTTGTAGTCAAAGCCCGTTGCCATCCTTCTGGCATTTCCGTAGCCCGAATTCGTAACAAGTCCCTGTATCTCGGCAAGTATCGGTCTGCTGCCCTCCATGGCACAGGCAACGCATGTACCGCTTACGTTTTTCGGTCTGCCTGCAAGAAGCATAAGCGACGGGTTTTCCACTTCGGTCAGCCCGCTGTCTCCCATCTGGAAAACACCTATCTCGTTTGTAGAACCGTAGCGGTTTTTTACCGCTCTCAGTATACGATACGACATCTGCCTGTCGCCCTCAAAATAGAGAACAGCATCTACAATATGCTCAAGCACCTTAGGGCCGGCAATAGCGCCGTCCTTATTGACATGTCCGACTATAATGCAGGGGACGTCAAGCGTCTTGCAGGTGCGCATAAGGATATTGGTACACTCCCTGACCTGAGTAACGCTTCCTGGTGAGGAGCTGAGTTCCTTCAGGTTCATGGTCTGTATCGAATCGACCATTACAAGATCGGGCTTTTCTGTCTGTATGCTGTCGGCAGCGGCAAGGATATCAGTTTCGGTCATGACAAGCAGATTGTCACAGTTCACTCCGAGACGGGATGCACGGAGCTTGATCTGCCGCTTTGATTCCTCGCCGGAAACATAAAGTATCTTCAGTATCTTCCCGAGATGTGCGCATATCTGCAGAAGGATAGTGGATTTTCCTATTCCGGGATCTCCTCCGAGAAGAACGAGCGAGCCTTTCACTATGCCGCCGCCCAGCACCCTGTCAAGCTCCCTTGAGCCTGTAAAATAGCGCTGTTCGTCCTCCGTGGATATCTGCGTGATCGGAACAGCTGGTGCCGCCGGCCTTGCAGGACGAGAAACGGACGCCTTTCCTGTGCGGACGATTTCGCGCACCTCCTCAGTCATAGTGTTCCACTGACCGCAGCCGGGACATTTGCCGAACCATTTGGCGCTTTCCATCCCGCATTCCGAGCATACATACATCGACTTTATATTAGCTGGCATTATTTCCTTCACTTCCTTTGTATTCCAGAAAACCGCACATAACGGCAAAGGCAAGCTGCCTGCGGTATTCTTCATCCGACAGCTTCTGCGCCTCCTCCTTATTTGAAAGGAAACCGCATTCTACTATCACCGCCGACTTCTGCACATTGTTGAGCAGATATATGCCCCCGTCGGCTTTTTTGAGCTCTCTTTTGTTTTCGGGCTGGAGCAGTCCCGTTATGCTGCGCCGCATGCACTGCGCAAGCTTTTCACTTTCCGGCGCATTCGGAGAATAGAATATCTGCGCGCCGCTGTAACGGCTGTCGGTAAACTTATTCTGATGTATGCTGATAAGGCAGCTGCCGCTGTCTGCTATCTCCACACGTTTTTTCGTATCATCTATCTTCCGCGCGCGGACTGTATCGCCCTGACCGAGAGAGATATCCTCATCTCTTGTCATTTTCACCCGATAGCCTGCTGCTGTGAGCATATCCCTTAGCTTGAGCGCAACAGACAGATTGACATCCTTTTCAAGCAGGCCGTTGTCAGAAGCGCCGCCGTCCTCTCCGCCGTGACCTGCATCGATTATCACAAGAGGCGCTGCCTCTGCCGAAGCGAGACTCACCTGCGGCGCCGGAGCGGCAAACGCTCCGTAGATCAGCGAACCAAAAAGAAACACAAATATAAGACATGCCGACCAGCGAAGATATATCCTCAGCTTTTCCACAATATCACCCCATACAGAGTATGAGACAATATGCAAAAAAATGACCGTCACGGTCGGAATACATTTACTTCAGCGCATTTATTCCATAGTGTTTTTTCAGAGGGGCTGTCGCATTAACACTGCGCCGTCCGCCCGACCGTGCCTTCGGCGCGACCGGACTGCTAAAAACACTATAAAAAAGTGCGCCGCAAGGTAGGCGCACGTGGCTGGTTTCAATGGGTTGCCGTCAGAATCCTTATTTTGCGACAGTTCCCTCTAAAATACAAGTCTTTAAATAGCCCGATCGCTGCGCAGCAGCGGTCGGGCGCGACGGTCAATCAATCTTCGGTTCTTCCGGAGCTTCCGGCTTTGAGTCAGGATACTGTATTCTTGGAACTGCCGTTTTATCCTCTGCGCTGTCATCATCCTCATCCATCGGAAGAGAATTCTTGACATAGAAATTCTCTTTTATCTCGAGCAGCCTGTCCATGCTTTTGCAAAGCCTCAGATATACGTTTTCAAGCCTGTCGTCAAGGGTAACCGTGCCTATGCGGATATCCCTGCGCAGATATGTAAGATCCTCACGAAAAAGCTTTATTTCCTTCTCGATATCATCTATGAGCATTATGGTGTCCATAGCTTTTTCCTGAGCTTCGTCTATAACGTCATGTGCTCTTATTTCCGCCTTCATTTTGATATGCACGATGCTTTCCTGAAGCTCGTCATATCTTTTTGCCTTTATAGACAGTGAATCGCACTGCTCCTGAAGGCGACGCTTCTCTTCAAGCCTGATATCAAGCTCCTTCTGATATGCTTCGATATCATTTTCACGCTGCCCCTGAGCCTCTGCAAGCCGCATCTGAGTTTCCTGCAGTGAGCGGTACAGTGCATTCCTCGCAGCCGTCATTTCTATAAGGGCTATGTTTTTCTCAGTAAGCTGCAGCTTTGTCTCATCTAGCTTGCGCTGCAAAAACTCTATTTCTTCCTCCGGGGTAAGCTTCGAGTCCGTAATGAGAGCCTCTTCGGTCTCCTCCTCGGCGGCCTCCCCCGCAAGCTCAATTATCATTTCTTCGTTCTGCTGTTCTTCTATATCTGCCATAATAACGCACCTCTTCTTCTGGGGTATGATTAAATTATACACAATCCCAAGCTATAAATCAATAAAAATATGCAATTTTTTATTTTGTAGAAAAAATCTCACACTATTCTCTTGAATGCTTTTTCTATTTCATATTTCGTCATGAGAAAGTATATAGGTCTTCCATGAGGGCAGGTGCGAAGCTCCGGATCCCTTTCAAGCTGAGAGGCAAGCTCGATAAGCTCTTCGTCTGTGCTTCGGTTCCCGGCCTTTATCGCCGCACGGCAAGCCGTATTTGCGATTATCCAGTCCATTTTTTCGCTGAGTATCAGCTTTTTGTGGCGGCTGAGATATTCAGCGATCTCCGAAAACTCTGCGGCAACATCAAGCTTTTCCATAAGCACGGGAACAGAACGGACTATTATGGTCTTTTCACCGAACTGATCGACCTCAAAGCCTGCATCGGCAAGAAGCTCACGGTTTTCAAGGACGATGCGGCATTCCTCGGCTTCCAGCGTAACTGAAACAGGCTCTAAAAGATACTGCGGAGCCATTCCTTCCTTACCAGCTTTCAGCTTCTCATAAAGAAGCCTTTCGTGCGCGGCATGCTTGTCGATAAACATCAGCCTGTCTCCGTCATATTCAAGGATGATATATGTCGAAAACGCCTGACCTATGAGTCTGAACGAAGGAGGCAGATCGGATTCATCAACAATATCGGCAATATCATTGTTAGGAGTGCTGACATCCTCTTGAGAAGGAGCCTGCCCGGGAACAGCGTCAAACAAAAGCTCTCCTTCGTCCTCTTCCGGCGCTGCGGCAGCCGCAGGAGCCTCTATCGGCGTCTTTGCCGTTCCGCGTGAATTCGAGGCTTCCGGTGCAGCGCTATCAAGAAGAGCCGCCATATCGTAATCCGGCCTTATTTCTTCCGCTTCTTCTCTTCCGGGTGCAAAGGTAGTTACATCCCTCACCTTTGCGCCGGTAAGAAGCGAGGTCTTGGCAGAGGCAGCCTGCTTTTCAGCAGAGCGGCGCTCGAGGGCGTCGGGAAATTTCTGTCCGACATAGTATCCCTGCGCCTGTTTTGCTGCCGGGAAGGAAAAGCTCATCTGCGAGCCCCTGTCGACCGGTTTGCTTATTATCTTCGGATCAACGGCCTGAGCATCTTTAAATACAGCGGAGGTGTTGCGGGAATCGTGCTCCATAACCGCCGAACGCACTGCATGGTATACGCTTTCGTATACCGGCTTTTCGTTTGTAAAGCGCACCTCAAGCTTTGCCGGATGCACATTCACATCGAGCATAGAGCAGTTCATTGTTAGCCTGAGTACACAGGACGGGAATTTCCCGGTCATAATGCTGCCGCGGTATGCCTGCTCAAGCGCCGCCATACCGGTTTTCGTGCGCACATAGCGGCCGTTTATGTAAAATATCTGCATGCTGCGGTTAGCCTTTGCACTGCTTACGGGCTTTGTAACGAAGCCGTCAACATGTATACCGTCAAGCTCATAATCGACCTCTAAAAGACTGTCAAAAAAGCCTTTGCCGAATACCTGATATACGGCAGTCGAAAGCTTTCCGTCGCCCTGAGTTCTCAGGGTCTGTCTGCCGTCGCGGATGAAGGTAAAGCTTACCTCGGGATGAGAAAGGGCTATCCTGTCCATAAGCGATGAGACCGAATTGCCCTCGGAAACATCCTTTTTCAGAAACTTCATTCTTGCAGGGACATTGTAGAAAATATCCCTTACTATTATTGTCGTTCCCTCAGGGCAGCCGGCGGGCTCAAATACCTTTTCCTCTCCGCCCTCGGTGACATAGCGCGTACCGGTATCATCGGCAGCGTTTTTTGTAATGACCTCCACCTTTGAAACAGCGCTGACAGATGCAAGAGCCTCACCGCGAAAACCGAGAGTGCCTATTGCGTCAAGGTCGTCCGCTATCCTTATTTTACTGGTCGCATGGCGCAGAAAGGCATTTCTGACATCGGCCGCCTCTATTCCGCAGCCGTTGTCGCTTACTCTCATAAAGGTCGTTCCGCCGTTCTGTATCTCAACGGTGATACTGCTTGCCCCGGCATCTATGCTGTTTTCTACAAGCTCCTTGATAACAGAGGACGGGCGCTCTATGACCTCGCCTGCGGCAATAAGCTCTGCTATGCTTTTGGGGAGCACATTTATTCTTGGCATGTTTTTCCTTCTTTCAGATCAATGCCGTTTCTCACGGCAGCATCTTTATCAGTTCAAAAAGAATGTTCATGGATTCCATCGGGGTAAGCTTGTTGATATCAAGTCCGCGAAGGCGCTTTTCTATAGGAGTCTCCTCGGGCATCAGCAAAAGCTGCGGTTCATCGCTGACAGATACCTTCTTTTCCTTTTTAGGCGCAGATCCCTCAAGCCCCGCAAGTATCTTTTTAGCCCTTTCGATAACGCTGTCAGGCAGTCCGGCGAGCTTTGCTACTTCAACGCCGTAGCTGTCGTCTGCGGCGCCGGGGATTATCCTTCTCAGGAAGGTTATATCGTCTCCGCGCTTTATAGCGGCGATATTGTAATTCTTTACGCCGGGAAGCTTGTCTTCAAGCACGGTAAGCTCATGATAATGCGTTGCAAAAAGTGTTTTTGCTCCGAGCTTTTTTGTATCGGCAACATATTCAAGAACAGCCCTTGCTATGCTCATTCCGTCGTAGGTGGATGTGCCCCTGCCTATTTCGTCAAGTATCAGCAGACTGTCGCGTGTGGCATTGCTCAGGATATTTGCGACCTCATTCATTTCGACCATGAATGTGGACTGTCCCGTCGCAAGATCGTCCGACGCACCGATACGGGTGAATATCCTGTCAACTATCGGAAGGTCGGCGCTTTTAGCAGGAACAAAAGAGCCTATCTGAGCCATAAGGATGATAAGGGCGTTCTGGCGCATATATGTGGATTTACCCGACATATTCGGTCCGGTTATGATAGCGACGCGGTTGTCCTTCATATCAAGAAGGGTGTCATTCGGAACGAATCGTGTATCCTTTACTATACGTTCAACAACGGGATGGCGGCCGTCTTTTATCTGTATCATGCCCCTGGTATTCAGAGCCGGGCAGCAGTAATCATTTTCAAATGCAGCCTGTGCAAGAGAAGCAAGCACATCGAGAGCAGCGACCGCCGAAGCAGAAACAGATATCCTGTCAACAGCGGCAGCGACCTTTGTACGTACTGTTTCAAACATTGCATATTCTATCTCACAGACCCTGTCCTTAGCGCCGAGTATCCGGCGTTCAAGGTTTTTAAGCTCTTCGGTGATATATCGCTCGCCGCCGGTGAGAGTCTGTTTTCTTATGTATGTTTCCGGCACAAGCTGCTTGTAGGAATTAGAGACCTCAATATAATATCCGAACACACGGTTGTAGCCAATTTTCAGCTTGGGGATACCGGTCCTTTCGCGCTCCCTTGCCTCTATCCCTGCCATCAGCTCCGAGCTGTGATCCATGTCATGCCGCAGCTCGTCCAGCTCTCTTGAGATACCGGGATTGATGAGCCCACCTTCGCGCACTGAAAAAGGCGGATCGGAAACTATCGTTTTGTCGATAAGGGTAGCGATATCCTCGAGGGTGTCTATACGGTCGCAGCAGTTGCGCAGCATTGTAGAGCTGACATTCCTTACGCTCGATTTTACAGCAGGCAGTCTGTCAAGCGCTGCGCAGAGAGAACGCAGCTCCCTTGCATTTGCAGAACCGTAAACTATCCTCGTGATAACGCGCTGAATATCGAACATTCCCGTAAGGCTCTCCTGCAGCTCACCGCGGAGCTGAACGTCATCAAAAAGCTCCGCTACGGCATTCTGCCTTCTGGTTATGGCAGAAAGACTCATAAGCGGCTTTTCAATGTAGCTTTTTATAAGCCTTTTTCCCATTGATGTTTTTGTATAGTCAATTGTTGCAAGAAGGGAAGCGGACTTATTCTTACTTGTAAGCGGCTCGGTAAGCTCAAGATTTCTTCTGGTATTATAGTCGAGCTGCATGTACTGCTCGCCGCTGTAAACCTCAATATTCCTGAGTCTTTCAAGACCTGTCTTCTGAGTTTTTTCAAGATATGTTATCAGCGCCCCGAGAGCGCCGACTGTCTGAGGCATATCGGAAAGACCAAGCTCGTCCGGCTGCTTTCCGAAGTGCTCGCTTATGCTCTTACAGCCAGAGGCATAGGAAAAATCCTCATCATCAAGCATATTGACACAGGCGGATAGCTTGTCCTTGATAAAAGCGGCAAGACCGGTGAAACGGACGGTATCGCCGCCGATAAGAAGCTCGCGCGGAGAAAACTTGAGCAGCTCATCCTTTATGGAGCTTTCTGCGTCTTTTTCGTTTATAAGAGTGGCAAAAAGCTCTCCGGTCGAAACATCGCAAAAAGCAGCACCGGTGCAGTTTTTCTGAGTGAAAACAGAGCAGATGAAATTGTTGCTGCCCTCATCCAGCATGCTCTGCTCCATAACAGTGCCCGGAGTTATAACTCTTATGACCTCGCGGCGCACAAGCTTTTTTGTTTTTGAAGGATCCTCAGTCTGTTCGCATACAGCGACCTTATACCCCTTTGCAATAAGGCGCGCAGCGTAGCTTTCATATGCATGAAAGGGGACGCCGCACATCGGCGCGCGCTCCGGAAGGCCGCAGTCCTTGCCTGTAAGGGTAAGCTCCAGCTCTCTTGAAGCAGTCACGGCATCGTCGAAGAACATTTCGTAAAAGTCCCCGACCCTGAAAAACACTATTGCATCGCTGTACTGTTCCTTTACTTGTTTATACTGCTGCATAAGCGGCGAAAGCTCAGACATTTTTTCACTTCCCTGTTTTTTATCAGAAATACGCTGTCGCATTACCAATGTGTTTACGGCAGCTCGGCAAGTGCGACTGCCCTGTGCCGCACTTATTCATAGTGTTTTTCAGAGGTGCCGGGAGCCAAGCTCCCGGCACCTCTGAAAAAACAAAGCTCAGACAAGTCAAGCCATCAGCCGCAGCCGCCGCAGCTTCCGCAGTTTCCGCTGCAGGAAGACGGAACATATTCAGTGGTTGCCGGATCCTCTCCGTCGGCAGACTGAGTTATGATAGCTAAAACACGGTTGAGAGTAGCGTCAAGGTTATCCTTGGCATCGTTATAATTTATCATGCGCTCGTTCGACATAATAGCGCCGTAAAGCTTGCGCATTTCGGAATTCTTTTCACGGACAAGGTCGTCGTCCCTTTCGTCCTCTGCCTTTGCGCTTTCTGCAGAAGCCTCAACTCTTACAAGATTGAATTTTGTAATAAGCTCCTGAAGCTCTTTATCTTCGTCAGCGGCATTTCTTGCCATATTGAAGCTGATGTATTCCTCAGTTTGCTGCATAGCAGCGCCAAGCTCCCTTGCAAGCGTGATAACGTCTTTGTTTTCCATTCTGTTTCCTCCGTTATTTTTTATACATATTATTTTATCAGATTATCGGTGTGCTGTCAAACAAAAATAGACCTTTTTATTATCAGTGATCAGAAAAGTGTTTTTCAGGGGTGCCGGGCGCTTCGCGCCCGGCACCCCTGAAAAAACAAAATTAATGGGGCTGCCGTCAAAAAACATGTTTTGCGGCAGCCCCGGCAAATATAAATCTTTTTGATCAGAGCGTTACAGAAATACTCTTCAGATACTCCCTGAAAGGATCGCCGAGCACCTTGTCTGCAAGCGCGACCTCAACAGTAGCCTTGAGTATTCCGAGCTTGTCGCCCATATCATAGCGTGTTCCGGTAAAATCAACACCTGTCATACCGACAGTCTGAGCAAGGGTGCGCATCGCATCCGTAAGCTGTATCTCACCGCCTGCACCGGGAGCGGTATTCTCGAGAATATCAAAAATATCCGGTGTAAGCACACATCTGCCGAGGATAGAATAAAGAGAAAGCACCTCTTCTTTTGTCTTGGGCTTTTCGACCATATCGGTACAGCTGAAAATATTGTCCCTCAGCGGCTCGACCTTGAGTGAGCTGTATTTGCTGATAGCCTCCTCGGGAACAGCCTTTATTCCGACAACAGCCTTTCCGAATTCGTCATAGGCACGGATGAGCTGAGCGCAGGCAGGATCCTCGCCGATAATAACATCATCGCCGTACAAAACGGCAAACGGCTCGTTGCCGACAAAGTTTTTGGCGCAGCTTACGGCATGACCCAGACCCTTTGTTTCCTTCTGACGAATAAAGAAAATGTTGGCAAGATGCGAAAGAGCGACAACCTCATCATAAACATCGTTCTTGCCTGTTGCAAGAAGCCTCTCTTCAAGTTCGGGGCAGCGGTCAAAATGGTCTTCTATGATATCCTTTCCCCTGTTTGTGATGATAAGGATATCGGTGATCCCTGAGCGAACAGCCTCTTCTACAATATACTGGATAGCAGGCTTGTCAACAATTGGAAGCATTTCCTTCGGCATTGCCTTTGTTGCAGGAAGCACTCTCGTGCCGAGGCCTGCGGCGGGAATAACTGCTTTTGTAACTTTCATTTTGGTTCCTCCTTTTCAAAACTGTCAGCCTACCGATGTGAACATAAGCGACGCGACCGTAAGAATAAGCTCGCACGCTATGAGCATGAATGCAAGACCGTTATTCACTCCGCCCTTACGGCTGATGATACCGAGTATTTCTTCTTCACTTGCATCGGGGTTCTGTTCTTTTATCTTCTTTATCTTTTTGAGCGAAAACTTGTAATAGCTCCTGTTTGCAGTAAGACCGCATGCGATAATTATCACCCAGCTCACGATACTGAGAACATACGGCAGCACCATAAGCACCGAGCCCAGAAGCGTACAGTTGTTCGACATCCATTCGATATAGGAATAGTAGGGTATCGTGCTTTTTGCTCCAAGCTCCTCAAAGGCTCTTTGCCACATTGCACCCGAATAGAAGTAGGTGATAAGCAGCTGTGCAGCATTAACGGCTAAAGTAAGCATGGTTATCAGCGTACCCTTGAGGTACTGCTTGCGGTAGAGATACCAGCCGCCGCTGAAAATGAATGCAGCAAAATTGAAGCGGCTCGTATTGAATTCCTTTATCCTGTAAAATATCGGAAGATAGTAAAGTGAATTCTGTCCGAGGTTCTTGACCATTTCTTTGCCGCTTACGCCGTCGAAATCCTCGTCGGGCTTCGTGCCGGGGATCTCTGCGCTGATATGCAGGCCGGGCGGCAGCGGAAATCCGCCCGGGGATTCTTCGCCGTCCTCGTCATTTCCGTCAAATTCAGTAAAGCCGGCTTCTATACCGCCAAAATGTATTTTTTTACTCTTTGCGCCCGGAACAGCGGGCTTCAGAAACTCTCCGCATTTTTCGCAGACAAAGGCATCCTTCGGATTCTTAAAGCCGCAGGATAAGCACTCGTTGAACTCATCCTCTTCGCTGATCTCTTCTTCCGGCTCATCAGACTTCCAGGCTTCTCCTTTTTTGTGAAGCTCAGGGAAGATACATTTTCCTTTTTGCTGATAGCAATCTCTGTGATAGGGAGCGCCGCACCGAGGGCAAACGACTATGTCGTCGTTTTCCTGAAATTCGGCCTCGCAGACAGGACATTTTTTTCCAATGAATTTCATTGATGATTCTCCTGATAATAATATTGACCTTTTGCTAATTATACACCAATATTCACTGCTTAGCAAGCAAATAATGAAATATTGTAGCTTTTCACCATTATCAGATAATAAAACGATCATAAGAGTGCATAATGCTTATCAATCTGGTATGGAAAAGCGTCGTATACAACAAGGTCTGCTTTGTCCCCTATTCCCTGCGGCGCACTTAGATATAGTGTTTTTTCAGAGGTGACAGGAGCGCAGTTTCCGCCAGACCGCACCTTCGGCGCGACCTGGCTGCTTTTATTTTGTTTTTTAAGGGGTGCCAGGCGCTTCGCGCCTGGCACCCCTTAAAAAACACTATTATTATGAGTACGCCGCAGGGTAGGCGCACCGACA
>CADCPT010000172.1 GCA_902803385.1 uncultured Ruminococcus sp. | reverse complement strand
TCATAGTCAGTCGCCGCGGCGCACTTTTTATAGTGTTTTTTCAGGGGTGCCAGGCGCTTTGCGCCTGGCACCCCTGAAAAAACAAATTTTTAACAGCCCGGTCGCGCCGAAGGCACGGTCGGGCGGATAGGGCAATGTTAATACGACGACTCCCTTTGTACTATTCACGTTTACCCGTAGGAAATGGCCTTAGGGCGCAGGGGTCGCAGAATGAATAAAAACACCAAGCCCCCGGATATATGCAGTATCCGGGGGTCAGGTGCTTTTTTAGGAGGAATGTATATGTAATTATGAGATATAAACGATATTATCAGCGCTCTTCAAAATAAAACAGCTCTTCAAATTTTTTGTCAAGCGCTATACAAAGAAGCGCTGCGAGCTTTGCGCTGGGACAGAACTGATTATTCTCTATTGAGCTTATCGTCTGCCTTGAAACGCCGACGCTTTCGGCAAGGTCGCCCTGAGAAATCCTTTTTTCCGCGCGGGCAACGCGGAGCCTGTTCTGAAAAACTATCTCGTTCATATTCCGCCCACCAAAAAAAACATAACAGTGCATCCTGCGGCGGCAATGCCGGTTATTATCCCGGCAATAAGGTAGAACGGATTTTTCAGCCCTATGAAGCGGTATACATATGTAGCGCAGAGATATGCCGTTATTATCGCGGCAAACTCATAAAAATGCATTGCATGTAAAGCGCGGTAAATGCTGAAAGCAAGACACATCGCACCTACTGCAAGAGCGCCTATGCCAAATGAATAATTATAAACACGCTTTTCCATTTCATCAAGCGAGCCCTGCTTTTTCTTTTTATTCTGTTCCAGAATTTCTTTTTTATCCATCAGAACTTCGCTCCATGAAAAATCATTTTAACTGCCCTATGGCAATATATTAACACATACTTGACCATATGTCAAGTATTCTTGACAAATTTTCTTTTAAACTTTACAGTTTTTTGCGTGACCACAGAAAGTGCGCTGAGGGTGCGCCTACCTTGCGGCGCACTTTTATTTTAGTGTTTTTTAAGAGGTGCGCCGGGCACCAAACCACCTCCCGACCGTGCCTTCGGAGCGACCGGACGGTCTTAAGACTTGTGTTGTTTCAAGGGGGGGTGAATATTTTCACAGCCCCTTAAAAAAATGTAGAAAGACAGATCTCAGCAAAGGATCTTCCGCACATCCTTCAGGATGTTGGTGTCATTTTCGTGCCTGCACATCTTCATTGCTTCGTCCAGGCTCACCCATAAATAATAGTCGATCTCCGAGGGCTGCATGCTGACAACGCTTTTTGTAGTCTCTGCAAGAAAGAAAACAGCAGTCTTCTTTATCTTTCCGAACGGGCGGTAAGTGCTTATCTTGCGGAATCCGGGCACTATCCTTACGCTGAGCCCGGTCTCCTCCTTTATCTCCCTCAGCGCCGTTTCCTCTTCGCTTTCGCCGCTTTCGATATGACCCTTCGGGAAGGTCCAGCATTTGCCGTTTTTGTTTTTCACAAGCAGTATCCGGACCTCGTGCCGTTCTGTCATCCTGTAGATAACTGCACCGCAGGATTTTTCATATATACAGTTTATTTTTTTGAATTTAAGAGAAGTCGATCTCAGCCGGGAAGCGATCTCCGGCTCATAAAAGACCTCGCCCTCGGGAGCGGCTACAAGCCTTGTCTGAGCGGCCGTCTCACCGATAGCGGCGGCAATTATCATGCAGTCTATAGTACCATGAAGCTCCTGGTCTGTTATTATGTAAACCCGCCTCATATCTCGGCTTCCGCTGACATAACCTGAGTAAAGCTTTTTTTCGGCCAGCGTGCCGAATATTTCGATAGTTGCTGTTTTGCCGAGCATCCGGCACACCTCCTTTTTGTTATTCCTGTTTCTGTCAGTCTATAACAGTTTTAAGCTCATTTGTTCTTATTTCCGTGCTTGCGGTCATAACGCTGTTTATTATCAGAACATCGGTGAATTTGTTCTTTTTGATGTATTCGAGAACGTTACCCTCATAGTAGGTGGGGTCAACGATATACACCTCATCGAAATTAGCCGTCGTAAACGGTGCAAATGCACAGCCGTAGCTGTCCTTGATAATGCAGAGCTTTCTGCCTGTCTTCAGGGTGGTCTTGATATCCATATATGGATTGTTGCCCCAGATGAATGCGCTGTATGCATTTGGCCCTGCCGCGAAGGTAGCGATCATAGAGACCTCTTCCGGCTTTGATTTGCCGTTTTCAAGCAGGGTGCAGGTCCTGTCGCCCGGGATATTGTAATAAGTGACTGTATCCGGATTGCTGAGCAGTACCTTGTTTCCGTCGGGATTCTTATCGGTTTTTGTTGCCGCGGTGAGCGAGCCTTCAAAGCCCTCTATCTTTCCGGAAGAAAGCTTCTTGACATCTACAGGCTCGACGCCTGCCGCCTTGCAGAAATCCACATATCCGTAATATGCGCCGAGGACCGTCCAGTTATGGTCAGTTCCGAAATAGATGTATTCTTCCTTGTGCTTTTCAAGAGAATCGGTAACATCAATGGTTTTTATATCGCTTCCGAGAGACTTATACAGAGAGCTTATAACTGCTTTTTCGTCTGTTCCGAGATTCTGATACTTATCCGGAAGTGAGAAAAGCCCGTGCGTCGGAACGGTCATATTATAGACTGCAATATCCTTGCCGAGAGATTTTTTGATAGACGAGACCGCCTGTGCATATTTTGCAGTCGTTTCCTCCGTACCGTAGAATATCTGATATCCCTGGTTATCGTAAATGAAAACATTTTCGTCGAATTCGCCCTTTATATCGGGCTCCTTGCTTTCCTGTGAGGACTCCTGCGGCTTGCTTTCCTGTGAAGCCTGCGAGGACTGCTCCTCCGGCTTTTCACTTTCGGTCTCATCCGCAGAAGCGGTGCTTTCCGGAGCAGAGCTTTCCTCTGCCTTCGGGAAAAGCTTTGAGGGGAGGTCAAAATAAAATGCTGCCCCGATGCCCGCGCCTATAACTGCAATGCAGATAAGGATTATGATAATTATTTTCTTCTTTCCGTCGTCATTTCTCCTGTTTCTTCTCCGATAGCTGCCTGAGCTGTAGGAACGGGAGCTGTATGAGCTGTAGCTTGATCTTCTCATGATTATTCCTTTCAGGGTACAATTATACTTATAACAAGTATAATGCAATTTACTGAAAAATACAACGTGATAATACAACAAACTTAACGGATAAATATACAAATATTTAGCGTAAATTGTCATAATAAAACACTTTTCCTCTATAAACGGCTTTTTGCCGACGTGTTGCCCCCGCGTGCGCCTACCCTGCGGCGCCGTCTGCCCGACCGCGCCTTTCGGCGCGACCGGGCTGTT
>CADCPT010000171.1 GCA_902803385.1 uncultured Ruminococcus sp. | reverse complement strand
GCAGTTATGAAATCTGCAAACAGCCAATCCGCTGCCGATGAGCTGAAAAAGATCAAGGAGCTTTATGATTCCGGCGTACTGAATCAATACGAATACGAAGCTAAACGCAACGAACTAATTAAAAAATTATAAAAACAACCGATATCTGTCATTGAGTAATTCTTTGATAGATATCGGCTTTTTGTTGAGTATTTTGTTATCACCGATCCGGTATATTCCCCCACAAATTACAAATACTACCCTTGAATAGAATTTGTATCAAAGGAGATTTGTACCATGCGCGCAACAGGAATAGTCAGACGGATCGACGACCTCGGACGGGTCGTCATACCCAAGGAGATACGCAGAACGCTCAGAATACGTGAGGGCGACCCCCTTGAAATATACACCGACTCCGGAGGAGAGGTGATATTCAAAAAATATTCGCCGCTGGGAGAAATATCCGGCTTTGCAGAACAATATGCCGAAGTCATTTCCTCAGTGGCGAAACTGCCGGTGATAATGACCGACAGGGATCATGTTATTGCTGTGGCAGGAGTGTCAAAAAAGGAATTCCTCGACCGGCGCATTTCCTCCGCTCTGGAGGAAATGATGGAAAACCGCCGCAGCTTTGCCTTCGGCAGCAGCTCAGCTCACATGCTCTTCCCTGTTGAAAGCAGCGGAAAGGCCGCTTCGGTGGCTGTGCCGATAATCTCAGCCGGAGATATTACCGGATGCCTCGTCATCCTCGATGACGGCTCAGGCAGTGCCGCCAAGGAAAGCGACATCAAGCTCGCACGCGCCGGCGCGGCATTTCTCGGAAGGCAAAACGAAGACTGAACCAGACGCTTCGCGCCTGGCATCCCTGAAAAACGCTATAAATAAGCGCGCTACAAGATAGTCACAAAAGGAAAATGCCGGGCGGCAAGCCGTCCGGCATCTTTTAATTGTTTAGTGATAAGGAATTATTCCTCGTCTCTCTTTTTCTTGGAAGCAAGAACTGCTGCGCCAAGAGCTGCAACTGCAACGCCTACGAAAGCAACTGCCATTGCTGTGTCGCTTGTAGCAGGAATTGACTTGCCGTCTGCTGTGCCCTTGCCGTCGCCAGCGGGCTTGCTCTCAGGTGTAGATGTTGTAGAATCCTTGCTCTCAGGTGTAGAAGCCTTTGTGTCTTCCTGGCCGAACTCCTCAGATACGAACTCGCCGTTGTATGTATCAACCTTTGTTGATGTAGCAGCGAATACGCCCTTCAGATACCTCTTGCCAGCGCCCCACGTGATGTCACTGCCGTCAGCAGCGGGCTCGATGGAGTAAACCTTACCCTTATCTGCGTCAGAATTGAACTCGATGTCAGCTGTCTGAAGAGCTACTTCGTAGCCGTCTCTGCTGAGCTCATTCTTCTTTGCAGCCTTCTTCTTGTCAGTATCGTTGCCGATGTTAGCGTCGTAGTAAGCGT
This sequence comes from uncultured Ruminococcus sp., assembly GCA_902803385.1. Lineage (GTDB taxonomy): Bacteria > Bacillota > Clostridia > Oscillospirales > Acutalibacteraceae > UBA1213. The sequence continues at coordinate 1,884 of CADCPT010000171.1, read as the reverse complement.
CAACTGCTTCGTCAGACCAACCGTTGTTGAAGATGATCTTTGTAGCGCCCTTCGGAACTGTGTACTGCCATACGTCTGTATCGCCGATCTTCTTCATTTCGTTGCCCGGCCATATCGGGAAGCCGTTCTGTGCGAGAGGCAGAGTGATGTCGCGGCCGATCATGTCTGTGATCGGGAGGAAGCCCTCTGTTGCGCCTGTCAGATCTGTGCCGTAGAAGTATACGCAAACCTTGCTCCACTTTGTCTTGCTGTTATCGAAGTAGATGTAGTCATCCCTAACTGTCTTGTAAGCAGGTACAGAAGTCTCAGACTCTACTGTGCTTGCTGTTGAATCCTGTGAAGCCTGGCTCTCTGTTGAAGCCTGGCTCTCTGTTGAAGCCTGGCTCTCTGTTGAAGCCTGGCTATCTTCCTCAGGCTCGCCGGTGTATACCCACTCGCCGTCGCCTATCTGATAAGAAATAGCCCAAAGACCCATTTCCTCTTTGTTTGTATCGAACTTAACGTTAACAGTCTGAGCCTCGTCACCGGCAGTAAGAACGATGTCATGACCCATGCCGTTCATTGTTGTGCCGTCATCATCAAGATATTTGCCCCAGCTTGCTTCCCAAACTTCCTTTGTGCCCTGAGCACGAACCTTGAAGCCGATCTCGCCATTTTCGTTAGCCTTTTCCTTTGAAAGCTCGAAAGAACCCTCAAATACGCCGTCTCCGTCTGAATCGCTCATAAGGATATCAGCGCCGTCTGCCCAACCAGTCATCTGGCCGACAAGGCCGAATGAGGTGTATGCAGGTGCAGATGTGCTCTCCTGAGATGTCTGGCTTTCCTCTGTGGGAACATCCTCCGGAGCCATAGCTGTGAAGCTTACAGGCCAGTAGAGATAGTTGTTAGGATCGTCCTTGCCGAGATCCTCATCGAAGACTGTTGTGTCGAACTTAACGTATACTACCTGACCGTCAGCAACTGTTACTGAAACGTTGTCCTGGTCATTGTAGCAGATGCCGTCGTCGTTTGCATCGCCCCAGCTGTCTGTCCAGGCGCCGTCTGCACGAACCTTACCTGAGTAATCACCAGCAGGGATACCCTCGATAACAGCAGTGTAAACACCGTCCTTGCCGGTAAGAGCTACAAAATCAGCACCCCAGCCTGAATCAGCCGGACCGTTTGTTGTAAAGTTACCGATAACACCGTAGGTATGATCTGCAACTACAAAGGGAAGTTCTTCATCAGGAATAGTATCTCTTGCAGAAACAGAGACAGCTACTACAGATGAGAGCATTGCTGCTACGAGAGCAATACCAATGATCTTTTTTGTCTGCATAGTAAATCTTCCTCCTAAAAAAATAAATTTCGTAAGACGCATGGCCATTGCGCCCATTCGCCTTATCTTGCATAATTATATATCAAAAATATCAAAAATGCAAGCAAAAACTATGGGATTTTGAATTAAAAAATTTCCAATAGTCCCTTATTTTGTATATTTTGCTGTTAATTGAGGAAAAAAATATTTTTTTATGCCGATTTTTCAATGTTGAATTGTATATCATGCACATAGAAAATAAAATAAATTGTACGTAATCACAATTACATTTTTGAAATATTTATACACAATTTCTTTGTAAATGCTCCGGCGGCATAGTTTTTCAACATAAACGCCTGCTTTTGTTGAAATCCAGCCCGTTTATTATTGACTGATTATACAAATTGTTGTATAATCAGCATGTCACCGCCGCACCTATGCTATCAGATCTGTTATTCAGGCGGAGCTGTCACATTAACACTGCCGCTTCCGCCCGACCATTGCTGCGCAACGACCGGGCTGTTTTAAGACTTGTTTTTTCAGATGTGCCGCGAGCAAAGCTCGCGGCACATCTGAAAAAACACTAT
>CADCPT010000170.1 GCA_902803385.1 uncultured Ruminococcus sp. | reverse complement strand
GGAGCCGTGAATTATTTCACAGCCCCTGAAAAAAACAAATTATTATACACCCCCGAAAAATGAATAACAAAATTCACTTTTCCTCTTGTATGATATCGTCAAATGTGCTAAAATTAAATTGAATAATTATCGGGAGATGGTCATTATGAAAAAACCTGAGCTTTTGTCACCTGCCGGCGATATGGAAAGCTTTGAAAGTGCGCTTAAATTCGGAGCAGATGCAATTTATCTTGCCGGAACTCAATTCGGTATGAGGAGCGCTTCAAAAAACTTCACTCCCGATGAGCTCAAGACTGCTGTTGAAGCTGCTCATTCAAAGGGTGTGAAAGTATATGTGACCTGTAATACCCTGCCGAGAAATAACGAAATAGACGAGCTTCCCGATTTCATGAAAACGGTCGCAGAGTGCGGAGCTGATGCATTCATTATTGCCGATCTCGGTGTTATGGAGCTTGCCGCAAAATATGCGCCGTCGGTCGAGCGGCATATTTCTACACAGACAGGCATAGTTAACTATAAAACTGCCGAGGTGCTCTATAATATGGGTGCTTCACGTGTCGTGCTTGCGAGAGAGCTTTCACTTGAAGAGATATCTGATCTCAGGGCAAAGGCACCTAAGGAGCTTGAAATAGAGGTGTTTGTCCATGGCTCGATGTGTGTTTCTTTCTCGGGCAGATGTCTTATCTCAAACTACCTTACCGGAAGAGATGCCAACCGCGGTGACTGCGCTCAGCCTTGCCGATGGAAATATCATCTTTACGAGGAGCATCGTGACGGTCAGTATTATCCCGTTGAAGAGAGCGACGAGGGCACCTTCCTGTATAATTCACGCGATCTTTGTATGATAGAGCATATCCCTGAGCTTGTTGCTGCCGGTGCTGACAGCCTGAAGATCGAGGGCCGGGCAAAATCCGCATACTATACTGCGGTAGTTACAAATGCATACAGACATGCCATTGATGAGTATCTTGATTCAGACGGTAAAGGCATGCTGTCTCCGTGGATACTTGAAGAGCTTGAAAAGGTCAGCCACCGCGAATACAGCACAGGCTTCTTTTTCGGTTCAGAGCCGGGTCAGGCAACAGAAAACGGCGGATATATACGCAAGTATGAGGTCGTAGCCGTTTGTGATAAATATGAGAACAATACTGCTTTTCTCACACAGAGAAATCGTTTCTTTTCCGGCGACAGACTGGATGTGCTTCCGCCCAGCGGTGAGCCGTTTGAGATAATGGTCGATTATATGATGAATGATAAAGGCGAGGCTATAGAAGTAGCTCCGCATGCAACAATGAAAATAATAATGCCGAGCAATGTTGAGATACCGGCAGGCTCTGTACTCAGAAAACAAAGATAAAATCAGAACGGATGAGACCAATGAAAATACTTAATATACATGGATATCAGGGAAATGCCGCTAATTCTGCTTATCAGGCGCTTCGTGAAAATGATTTCAAGATCGTTGCGATGCAGATAGATTACGACCGTACCTCTCCCGAAGAGATAATGCATACCCTGAAAAGCCAGTTTTCTAATAATTTCTGCGATGCCGTTGTCGGAACGAGCCTCGGAGGCTTTTTTGCGGCACTTGTCAGCGCAAAGTGTGAATGCCCATGCGTGCTGATCAATCCCTGTCTTATGCCGTTTATGACTCTTCCAAGGCTCGGATATAAAAATGATGACGGCGTTATTGAATATATGCGTCTGTTTTCCGGTCTTGCCGATGCCGACAACAGCCGCTTTTCAACTGTCGTCGGGGGCAAGGACGAGGTAGTTGATACGCATGATTTTACGCGCCGCCTTTTTCAGAACGAAAGGTATATTGTCGTTCCCGACGGCATGCACAGCGGCTCAACGCTTCCGCTTACGGATATTTTCAGGGATCATATTGAGGATTTCTTTCCGAAGGAAAACTGATAATGAAAATTAAGCAGATCTGTCAGGGATGATGACCGGGCTTGTCTGAAGTTTTGCGGCAGAGGATTAATATGGACAGATTTAAATTAGTTTCTGATTATAAGCCTACGGGGGATCAGCCGCAGGCGATAGATTCACTTGTAAAAAGCATACAGAGCGGAAACCGCGAGCAGACGCTTCTTGGCGTTACCGGTTCGGGCAAGACTTTTACAATGGCAAATGTCATTGCAAGGCTGAACCGGCCGACTCTTGTTCTGGCTCACAACAAGACCCTTGCGGCACAGCTTTGCACGGAATTCCGCGTATTTTTTCCGGAAAATGCTGTTGAATACTTTGTGTCATACTATGATTATTATCAGCCGGAGGCATATGTCCCTACGACCGACACCTATATTGAAAAAGACAGCGATATAAATGATGAGATCGACAAGCTTCGCCACAGTGCGACTCTTGCGCTTTCAGAGCGCCGCGACGTTATAATCGTTGCATCAGTTTCCTGCATTTATTCTTTGGGTAACCCGATAGATTATCGTTCAATGGTCATCTCCCTCCGTCCCGGTATGGAAAAAAGCCGTGACGAGCTTATAAAAAAGCTTGTGGAGCTTCAATACGAGCGTAATGACATTGACTTCACGCGCAACCGTTTCCGTGTCAGAGGAGATGTTGTAGAGATCTTTCCGGCGTACTCTTCTGAAAGCGTTATCAGGGTCGAGTTTTTCGGTGATGAGATAGACAGGATAACCGAGCTGAATCCGGTTTCGGGAGAAATGAAAGCACAGCTCAGACATGCGGCTATATATCCTGCTTCTCACTATATTGTTCCGAAGGAAAAAATAGAAAAAGCCGTTCTGGAGATAGAAAAAGAGCTTGAGGAACGAATCGCATTTTTCAAAGAAAGAGGAAAACTGCTGGAAGCCCAGAGGATCGAACAGCGCACCCATTATGATATTGAAATGCTCCGTGAGATAGGCTTCTGCAAGGGGATAGAGAATTATTCACGTATCCTTTCCGGCAGGGCTCCCGGCTCCACTCCGTATACTCTGCTTGATTACTTCCCTGAGGACTATCTTCTTTTCGTTGATGAATCCCACGTAATGCTTCCGCAGGTGAGAGGCATGTACGGAGGTGACAGGGGAAGAAAGGAAAACCTTGTTGAATACGGCTTCCGTCTGCCGTCGGCATATGATAACCGGCCTCTGAATTTTGATGAGTTTTACGACCATATAAATCAGGCTGTTTTTGTAAGTGCAACGCCCGGCGATTTTGAGCTTGAAAAGAGTGCAACGGTAACGGAACAGGTAATAAGGCCTACAGGTCTTCTGGATCCCGAAATATCAGTAAGGCCTGTTGAGGGACAGATGGATGATCTTATTTCAGAGATCAATATACGCACCGAAAAGGGTCAGAGAGTGCTTGTAACAACTCTTACGAAAAAAATGGCTGAGGATCTGACAGATTACCTTAAAACCATGAATATAAGAGTCCGTTATATGCACCATGATATTGATACTGTAGAACGAATGGAGATAATACGCGATCTCAGACTCGGCGAGTTTGATGTTCTTGTCGGGATAAACCTACTTCGCGAAGGACTTGATATCCCGGAGGTCTCGCTTGTAGCTATACTTGACGCAGATAAGGAGGGCTTTCTCAGAAGCGAGCGTTCACTTATCCAGACGATCGGCAGAGCTGCAAGAAATGCTGAGGGTACTGTTATTATGTATGCGGACAGCGTTACAGATTCTATGGAGCGTGCAATAGCCGAAACAAACCGTCGCCGCGGTATACAGATGAAATATAATGAGGAAAACGGTATTATTCCGAAAACCATTACAAAAAAGGTCGGAGATCTGATCGAGATCAGTACTCACGATGACAAGAAGCTGCGGCAGAAGACAAAGCTCAGCCGTGCAGAGCGCGAAAAGCTTATTTCGCAGCTTACAAAGGAAATGAAGGCGGCTGCAAAGCTGCTTGAATTTGAGCATGCGGCCTACCTCAGAGACAGGATAAAGGAACTGACTGAATAGCTTTATAGAAGGAGGACACAACAATGGAAATAACCGGACTGGATTTTATCAAAAGATCAGATGATAAAGAAGAGGAGATCAGGGTAACGGGGCTTGATTTTGCTGTAAAAAAAGAAGAATGCAAAGAACCGGCATCGGTAGAGGGTCTTGTCTTTATAAGCCGCCGGGATGATGAAAGGGCAGGCGAAACTGAAGATCATGGTGTTACGGGTCTTGATTTTATAAAGCATTCCCGGATATCTTCGGGAGATCATAAGATAGACGGACTGGAGCACATCAAAACCGGAAACAGCGGCGGAGATGCTTCGGGCATAACCGGTCTTGACAGTATAAGAAAAAAGGATTTTTCTGATTTTGGGATAACCAAGCTTGACTGATCTCTTGATCGTCATAAGGAGGCGGTTCTTATGGTAAGATTCTGCGGAAACTGCGGCAAAAGGCTTAACGGAAGTGAAAGATTCTGCGGCGGCTGCGGCAAGGCGCTTGACTGTACAATAAGTAACCTCTTGACCCTGCCTCCCGGAATGTCATTTAATGAAAACGGTGCTATATGCTGGACGATCCACGCAGATAATCTACTGTATGATTTCTGGATGGATGATAAAAAAATAGGTTTCAGAAGCGAGCCGGAAGTGAATGATACTTCTGCTAAGGGTGCATTCAACGTATTTGTTCTCGGCGGACTTTCAATGATCGCTGATTCCATCGTAATGAACAGCGACAGCTACAGCGGTCAGGATCTGCCCTGGGATCCTCAGTACGATGAAAGAAGGGTCTCTTTTGGTTATTCCGATATCAAATGGATCAGACCCGACAAAGCTAAAAACAGGATAAAGCTCCATCAGGGCTGCTCAAAATTTGATTTTATTTTTACAGCCGAGCAGTTTGACTTTGCACTTGATTATATTAAAGCTCATTCACCGGGCTGTTAATAATTTGTTTTTTCAGGGGTGCCAGGCGCGAAGCGCCTGGCACCCCTGAAAAAACACTGATACAGTAGTGCGCCGCAAGGTAGGCGCACCATGGGGGCACTTCCTACGGGCGCACGGGATATAATATAATACTCTGCTGATCATTTACTTCTGCGGATTTATTTTTTTACCGAAGCATTCACGCATCTTTGATAAATATACTGTTTTACAAATTCAAAGTCTTCCTTTGCTGCATAGACCTGATTATGACAGAACGGCTCATCAAGCTTTACTGTGTGGGTCGCCGGGTATGAGCGAACCTTCTTCACATATGCAAAATCCGAATACATTTCAGTCCGCTGTGATGTCTGACCGATACCGGCTACAGTGACATTGCCTGCTGCTGCACCTGCAATTGAGGTAAGCTCTCCTATAGCCCTGGCTTTTTTCGCCTGTTCCGGAACTTGCATATGGTTAACTCCGTCATCGTCCATTTCAAACATCACAATATATTTTCCGCCCATTATAAGTGCATAAACAAGATAGCCTGTTGCCGTTAATGCTGTCATGCCTGCTGTGCCGATCAGAAATGCAGTCAGCGTACCGAGAAGTGTGCCTCCGTCAATATCTCCTTCTATCAGCTCTAAAAAAGCAATGAAAACGAATATCCCGAGCATAATGAAGAAAAATATCTTCCAGACAAGAAAGAAGATAGACGGATTTGTGAACAGTCCCATCTTATATACCCAGCGATACTTTCCGTCTTCACAGAGGACGATGTTTTCGGTCACCTTCTGGCCATTTTTCATCATTTCCTCCGGAGAGATGTTATTGTCTTGTTCCTTATTCTGTTCGTCGGGAGGCATAGTATCTTTAGTGTCAGTTTTTTCTGCTCCGCATTTCGGACAGAATCTCATATTATCGGATAATTCAGCTCCGCATTTTGCGCAAAACATGATTCTCTGCTCCTTTCAGTCTGATCCGGGATCGTATTAATACTTATTTTACAATATGTTGGTTCCTCTGTAAATAGCTTAAACACAATAATATACGTAAATTTGCATCTTGCATCTGTTTTTTGCATCTTATACCCAATATTATTGCGTATTATGAAATGGTATTTTATAATAGGGCTATAACATAAAGAAAGGTTGAATGACTATGGGAACCATTTATCTTATCATTTTTTTACTCGCTGAGATCGCACTTATCGTTCTGACTTTTACAAAGTTCGGACAGAAAACAAGCTGGCTGAAAAACAGAACAATAACAAGTCTGACAGAGGGTGTGATACTGCTTGCTATTATTCTTCTGCCGACGACTTATCTGAAATGGCGTTTTCTCGCTGCTATGCTCGTTCTGGTGATAAGGATAGCCATTGCCGGTATCGTGTGGCTTGCTTCAAGCAAAAAAGCAGAGGGAAACAAGAACAAGGCTCTTGCTGTTATAGCTTCTGTGCTTTCGGTAGCTTTTGTCGCTGTATCTCTTGCTCCTGCATTTGTTTTCTCAAATTACAACGGACTAAAGAATACCGGCAGTATGAATGTCAAGGAAACGAATGCGATACTTGTTGACAAGTCCCGTCCTGATACCTTTGAAAACGACGGATCCTTCAGAGAGGTACCGGTACATTTTTACTATCCCGAAAACGCAGCAGAGAAGTATCCACTGATAGTTTTCTCACACGGCGCATTCGGATTCTACCTGAGCAACTATTCAACATATACCGAGCTTGCAAGCAACGGATATATAGTTGCTGCTCTCGATCATCCGCACCATGCATTCTATTCCGAAGATACGCAGGGCAATACGGTCATTGTTGACAGCAACTTTATCAATACCGCAATGACGATCGGCAATACAGATGATTTTGAGACTGAAGAAGTCTATGCTATCACAAGAGAATGGATGAAGCTCAGGACAGATGACGAAAACTTCGTTATTGATTCTATCGAAAAGGCTATTGACAGTAATACACTTGATGACAGCTGGTATACCTCTGACAAAGAAACCATTCTTTCTGTGCTTTCTGTCACAGATACAGACAAGATCGGACTTCTGGGTCATTCAATGGGCGGCGCGACAAGTGTGAATGTGGGCAGACAGCGCAGCGATATAGATGCAGTTTTAGTACTTGACGGTACAATGCTCGGTGAATATACCGGTATAGAAAACGGAAAATACATATACGAAAGTGAACCCTACCCCGTTCCGATACTTGACTTCACCAAGGAAAAAGATTATATTGATAGAGATAAATATAATAAGGAAAACGGTTATCCCTATGTAAACGAATATGTTATAGATAATGCCGTGGACGGCAGAACAGCAGTCTTCTCAGGCGCAGAGCATATGGATTTCACAGATCTTCCGCTTATATCACCCATGCTTGCTTCTGTTTTCGGCAGGGGAGATGTGAACAACGAGGAATTTATGACAATGATCAACGGCATAGTCCTTGACTGGTTCAATTACTATCTTAAAAATGAAGGAACGCTTGATATTCAGGCTAAGTATTAAGAATGAAAACAAAGATCACAAAAATTGAAAAGGATAAACCTGAGCTTCTCGAAATACACTGTCATACAATAAGTGATGAGGTGAGGGAGATAGTTGCCTTTGTCAAATCAAGACAGGGGCAGCTTACCGGCACCGCAGACGAAAGATTCTATGAAATAGCCGTATCCGATATCTATTATATCGAGTCGGTGGACAACAGATGCTTTATCTACACAAAGGATAGGGTATATGAAAACGGGCAGAAGCTTTATGAGCTTGAGGAATTACTTTCGGAAAAGCGGTTCCTCAGAGTATCAAAATCAACTCTTCTGAATCTGATGAAGGTAAGTGCGATTAAACCTGCTTTAAACAGCAGGTTTATTGCTGTTCTGTTTTCCGGTGAGCAGGTAGTGATATCGAGAAAATATGTTTCGGATCTTAAAAAAGCTCTGAAGGGAGACAAATAAAATGACGATAAAGGATTTCATAATAGCACGGCTTCAGGTTTTTTTCTTTCTTGTTACGCTTATACTGATAGCGTCGGCGGTCTTGGGTGGGATGGTCGATCCTGACAGGGAGCTGCATTACTATGATTTGTTCAGTCCCGTGATAATATCCGGACTCTGCATTCTTCCGACATGCCTGACATATTACAAAAAAGAACCGACACTCAGGCAGTATTTATTTCGTTCGGCATTGGAGCTTGCGGTCATTGAAGCCATCGTGCTTTTTATCATTTCTCCGCCGGAAAGCATGAAGTCTGAGCCTCTGAACTTTTATCTTTTGCTTGGCGCTTCCGTTTTTATCATTTATGTTCTGGTGGAGCTTATCATGTGGCTGAAAAAGTATTTGGAATCACGTAAGCTGACAGATGACCTTAAAAGGCTCCAGGCATCAGAGAGCATCGTATAGCCGTTAATGCTGTATAAAAGGGGCTGTGAAAAAACTATTTTCTTTTTTATAAGCCTCTGAATCATCTAAATATCCGATAAAATACGGTTTACCGCCTAATTACTACTTTGAGATATTACGCAATAAAGTAAGAAAGCATCATTGCAATAGAAAAAACGACTTCATATACATTTGTACGACTGATCGCCCGACCGTTGCTGCGCAACGGCCGGGCTGTTTTAAGACTTGTTTTTGCAGATGTGCCGCGAGCAAAGCTCGCGGCACATCTGAAAAGACAAATTCTATTAGCTCTGTCGCTTAAAAAACTGTAGATAAATTATTTTTAAACAATGTATTTCAGCAAAACCTGACAAAAATCAGCATTTTAATTATTGTAAAAACTATTATTGTATGATAGAATAAGTAAGTGCGTATTTATAAGTTTTCCGATCGTAACCGACTGTGACTATCCGGGGGTCAGATATGAACAACATAAAGTATATGAAGATAATAAAAACGCATGGAAACGATATTCTTACCTCAGAAGGAATGGAAACGGAGAAGAAGTGCATTCAGCACGGTACCTTCAGCGTTTATGACCATTCGCTGTTTGTTACAAAGATGTGTCTTCACATCGCGTCCGGTCTCAGAATAAAGGTCAACACAAGAGCTCTCGTGCGCGGTGCCCTTCTGCATGATTATTTTTTGTATGACTGGCATATTCCGAGCAAGGTCAAAAACACCCATGGCTTTACACATCCGGGTGCTGCCCTCAGAAATGCAAAGAAGGATTTTCAGCTTGGTATAATAGAATGTAATATGATACACCGTCATATGTTCCCCCTTACACCAATTCCGCCCAAATACAGAGAAAGCGTGATACTCTGCATTGCCGATAAGGTGTGCGCCGGATATGAAACGGCTGACGGCTTTAAAAAAAGACTGAACAAATTTTTCCGGAGGTTAGATTCAAATGTCTGATACTGCCTTCCTGACGGCAGAAAGATTTTTTTTCGGGCTTATGATATACAGTATACTCGGCTGGGTATACGAATGTATACTTGAAAGCTTCCGTCAGAAAAAACCAATAAACCGCGGCTTTTTAAACGGACCTTATTGTCCTATATACGGATTCGGTTCTATGATGGATGTCACACTTCTCGGAGGAATTGAGAATCCGGTAGTACTTTTTTCAACAAGTGCTATCCTCACCTGTGTTCTTGAATACCTCACATCCGTAGTTCTGGAGAAGATGTTCAACCTTAAATGGTGGGACTATTCGGACTTCAAATTCAACATTTTCGGCAAAAGCATCAATGTAGGTAAATTCAATATTCAGGGCAGGGTTTGCCTTGTTGGAGCGGTCGCTTTCGGAACACTCTCAATACTGCTTGTCTATGTTGTTCATCCTGCAACGACTTATCTTATGAACGCTATGCCGATGACTCTATTCCATATAGTCTGTGCTGCAATGCTTCTGTGCATTACGATAGACCTTACCATTACTCTGTGCGGCTTCATAGGCTTCAACGACAAGCTCGCACAGCTTCAGGTAAACCTTGACAAAGCGAAAGCCGGAGTTATAGGAATTCGTGAAAACGTCGCAGGCAACATGGCTGGACTTAAGGAAAATGTTGCAGGAAATATGGCAGGAATAAAAGAAAACATGGTCGGCATAAAGGATAATATCGGCAGCAGGGTAACAGACAGCGCTGCCTATGAAAAAATGAGCGCTGTTTACACTCGTTTTGCAGAAAGCCTTTCTTCTCAGCAGGTAAGGATAATCGATTCATTTCCTCAGCTGAAATCCATAAAGTATGAAAAGCTGACAGTTGAGATGAGAAAATATCTTAAAAGACGAAAAAAAAGAAAATGATTTTTTTAATTGGGTCGTGAATTATTTCGCGACCCTTTTATTTTTTCTCTTTGTCGTGCCTAAGGCGCGGTCAGACAATAAAAGAATTGATCTCGTCGCTATGAAAATATTCACAGTCCTATTTGTACAATTTCCGTGTGCTCATAGGAAGTGTCCCCCAGTGCGCCTTCCTTGCAGCGCACTTCCTGTATAGTAGAAGGGGCTGTCGCATTAACACTGCTACGTCCGCCCGACCGTGCCTTCGGTGCGACCAGGCTATTTTAGACTTGTTTTTTCAGAGGTTCCGCGAGCTTCGCTCGCGGAACCTCTGAAAAAACACTATATCTGATTGCGCTGCAGGGTAGGAGCATCAGGTGTGGCAGTAACGATTTTGCAATTTTTTTTGAAAAATTAAAAATAAGTATTGACATTTCTTCTCTTTTAAGCTATAATAACAATCGTCGCCGACAGGTGAATAAAAGAATATGCGGATGTAGCTCATCTGGTAGAGCGCAACCTTGCCAAGGTTGAGGTAGCGAGTTCGAGCCTCGTCATCCGCTCCAAAGCGAAGATCCTGACACGATGTGTCGGGATTTTTAATTGTTACAACAAATCAGTTACAAATAGTGGGGCTGTTTGGTATGTGAAAAAACTATTTTCTTATTCTCAGTCCCTCAATTATCCGGTGTTTTTTCAGAGGTGCCGCGAGCAAAGCTCGCGGCACCTCTGAAAAAACGAGTCTTTAAGATGATTCAGATACTGATAAACTGTTCTCTTATATAAATCAGACCCGTATCTGCGAAGATGTTTTAACGGAGGTGAAATACAGATAAATGAAGCATATCAGAGTATACAAACTCACTGCCGTTATATTGCTTTCTGCTTTTTTCTTTTCGGTTTCAGTGCCATTTACAGTGTCAGCGGAAAATGAAAAAAGAAATCTTCCGTTTGAGCTTACTCCTCCCGAAAATATTTCTCTTGCATGGTTGGGCGGTGAAGATACACCGACTACAATGGAATGTACCTATGCTCCGGACGAAAGTCTGGCTTCCTTTATTTCTGCATCAGATGATGATAAAAACAAGCTGACGAAAGAAAAAGGTATTTTTGATATTGATATCAGGGCACAGATCGACTGGTCGTTAGACAGTGAAAACAGCTGGCATTACAACAAATACTGGGACGGTTCGGATTCCGGTAAGCCCGGATATGACGCAAGCGGAAACTATCGTCTCGGAATATGGGATGAGATCAATGCTCCTGCCGATGCTGCCGGACTGAATGATGCACTTGTCATGCGGGGAAATGTTATTCCTTCACCTGATAATAAAAGCTCCTTCTATAATGACTGGTGGACAGGCAATTCTTATATTCCCGGACTGAAAAAGCAGCTGGGAGATGTTAAATACGAACTCGTAAATATGCCCGGAAACGAGCTTGCACCGTATATCGACTATAAGGAACATACTGCCTATGTGCGTGTCAGATGGTGCGTAACGGCAAAAACAGACAGTTATGAAACCAGGCTGTTTTTTTCTGATTGGTCGGAAACCGCCTGCTACGGCAAG
>CADCPT010000169.1 GCA_902803385.1 uncultured Ruminococcus sp. | reverse complement strand
TTCCGGCGGTGCTCGCTATGTGCTCTCTGCTGAAGGATTTCGGACGGAGATATTTTGAGGAGAAAAAAGAGAGGGGAATACTTGATTTTTCCGACCTTGAACATCTTATGCTCAGGCTGCTCATGGACGTCACGGATGACGGTCCTGTCAGATCTGAATTTGCCCGTACTCTGTCCATGCAGTACGACCAGATAATGGTTGACGAGTACCAGGACACCAACGAAACACAGGAAACGATATTCCGCTGCATTTCCCGTGATGAGAACAATCTTTTTGTGGTGGGCGACATCAAGCAGAGCATCTACCGTTTCCGTGAAGCCATGCCGGAGATATTCAAACGCCGAAGGAGCAATAGCACTCTGTATGACAGGGAAGCTCCCGTTTTTCCTGCAAAGATCATTCTTGACCGCAACTTCCGCAGCCGTGAGGGAATAATCGACAGCGTAAATTTTATCTTCCATACCATTATGTCCGAAAAGGTAGGAGAGATCGAATACAACGATGAGGAAAAGCTTACTGTCGGAGCGGACTATCCCGAAACGAACGACACCTCTGCCGAGCTGCACCTTATGGATGTCAAGATCAATAACGATGATGATGAAGGCGAAAGCGAAGATGAGGACGGGGAAGAAAACCTGTATCAGCTTGAAGCCAGATATATCGCAGCTCTTATAAAGGAGAAGATCGCCGGCGGCATGCTTATCAAGGACGGCGACAGACAGCGTCCTGTTACCTACGGTGATTTTGCGGTCCTTCTTCGCTTTATAAAATCACACGGTCAGGAATATGCCGATGTGCTCAACTCCTGCGGCGTTCCGGCTTATATAGATAAGCCGTACAGTCTTTTCGGCTGCAGCGAGGTAAATATACTCATATCGCTGCTCAGAGCAATAGACAATCCTCTTCAGGATATCCCGATGCTTGCTCTGCTGGTAAGTCCGGTTTTCGGCTTTACGGCTGACGATCTTACCGACCTTAAAACGGGCTATCAGGGCAGGATGCTCTACAACAGGCTTTGCCGATGCCTTGAGGACGAGGAGCCGGAAAACACGGAGCTTCAGAAAAAGTGCCGTTATTTCAGCGAGATATACACTCGGCTCAGAAAGCTTTCTGTGACGGTATCGTCCGGCAGGCTGCTTGATTCTTTTTTTGAAATGACCGGTTACACCTCAATAATCAGCGCTGCCCGCAACGGTGAGATCAGGATCCATAATATCCGTAAGATGATGGGCTTCATCAACGATTACGAAAAAAGCGGAAAAAGCAGCCTTTCCGATCTTGTGCGCCATATCAACTATCTTGAGGAAAACGGCACTGATATAACCGCAGACGATACCGCTCCTGTCAATTCCGTTAAGATAATGACGGTGCATCATTCAAAAGGGCTTGAGTTTCCGGTATGTATTCTTGCAGCAATGAATTCCAAGGGAAGTCCCGACAGCGAAGAGGTAATATGTCACGCCGATCTCGGTTTTGGCTTGAAGAAGCTTGACCGCAATGATCTTACAAGATACAACACCCTGCAAAGGAACGTTATTTCCTCCTTCAAGTCCGATGAGGAAATAAGCGAGGCTATGCGTGTGTTTTACGTTGCCCTTACCCGCGCAAAGGAAAAGATAATTGCAGTGGTCTCTTATCCGAAGCGTTCGGATGACAGCGTGAGCAAAAAGCTGAACAGTCTTGCATCTGCAATAAACGTACATAACGGCAGGATATCCCCGATATCGGTCGCATCTTCCGCATCGCTTGCCGACTGGATGATAATGTGCGCGCTTGTTCATCCTGATATGGGAGAGCTTCGCATGGATTCCGGCAGGAGCGATATCCCTGCCTTCCCGACAGCCTCCCGCTGGGAGTATCACAGAGTTACGGAAATCCCCGAAGATGAGAAAACGGTTCAGGACGAAATTGTTCCCGCTGACTATGACAGCGATATCTGCGCTCTTCTTAAAGATCGTTCGGAATATAAGTACGCGCACAGTCAGCGCACAAGGATACTTTCCAAGGTCTCAGCTTCGGCTCTCGTTCATAATGAAACGCTTGATTATCATATAGCCGTGTCGCGTCCGGCTTTCATGCAGGAAAACGATATGACAGGTGCCGAAAGAGGAACTGCTGTACATGCCTT
>CADCPT010000168.1 GCA_902803385.1 uncultured Ruminococcus sp. | reverse complement strand
CCCCTTCGTCAAAAGCCGCGGCAATAAGCCCCCGGGGAATAATTCAGAGCGAACGCAGTGAGCGACAGCGCGAATTGACACCGGCGGCACGCCGGCGCCGCAGGGTAGGCGCACCCCAAAGGCACTTCCTACGGGCGCACTCTCAGTGATCGTTGAGCAGATACTCTGCCACGCCGTCATCATAGCTGTTCCCTATAATGATGTCGGCGGCTTTTTTTACCTCTTCGGCGGCATCTCCGACAGCAATTCCGATGTCTGCCGCTTTGAGCATCTCAATATCGTTCAGGTTGTCTCCGAAAGCAACCGTTCTGTCTGCTTCAAGCATCCTGCTGATCTCAAGCATTCCCCTTGCCTTCGTTGCCTTGCTGCTGAAAACCTCAAGAAAATACAGGTGAGAGTAATTATCGCTGTATAGCGTCGGGCGGACTCCCGGGATCTGTTTTATTTCTTCGCAGATTGATCTCAGCTTGCTGTATTCATCAACCATTGTAAAGTAGATAACACTGTCATCATCCGAAACGCTGATGTGCGGTACCTGTGCAAAGCTTTTGTAGTCCTTATCCCGCCTTGCCTCAAAAAACTCACGCTCCACGTCGTTGCTGAGTCTTTCAAACTCAACATGTATGCCGAATTCCTCATCAGACTTATATACAAATGACATCCTGTCGTTCCTGCGGAGTATTTCAAGCACCGCTCTTGCATCTTCCGGTTCTATCGCGGTCCTGCCGATGTATTTACGGGAAGAAAAATCATACATCAGAACTCCGTTCAGCTGAACGCAGGGAAGCTGTATGTCAAGCTCCTTGAGTATTTCGAGCGAAGAAAGGCTCCTTGCTGTAGCAACGGTAAAAAGCATTCCTTTTTTTACAAGGTCTCCGATGATCTTTGCTGAGCGTTCGGAAAGACGTGCCTGTTTATTCAGAAGAGTGCCGTCAAGGTCGGAAATATACAGTGTACGCATACTGATCACCACCGTGAAGAGTTTATTATATGTCAGTCGGAGCTGATGCTTCCTGCAATATAGTACGTAACATCAGCAAATGCGGCGGTTCGGCAGTCGGGGGTAGGGGATAAGCTGAATATTCCGCTTATCTCGCTTCCGTCGCGTGTATAAATAATGCCCTTTCCTGTTGCCTTTCCGTCAGAGAATTCTCCGGTGTATCTGTGGTCGAAATAAAGCATCGTGCCGCAGCCGTTGGGAATGCCGCCCTTTATCCTGCCGGTGTATATACCCGGGCCTATCTGTTTTTCAATAATGTATTCAGGCGCGGAACGGAACAGCTCATATTCCGTATTATGAAGCTGTTTGCACTGCGGAAGCTCTGCAAGCTCCCGTACAAAAACATGCATGGGCTTTTCCGGTTTTCCTGCCTTGAATATGCCTTCAAATTCCTTTTCGCATGAATCGCCGAACAGACATCCCATTCCGCTGCGCTGACCTCCGCTGACGCTGCCGTAATACTTCAGTCCGCCGTTTTCATCATATTCACACATATAGACAAGCTTGTCGTTTTCGTATATGCTGCGCCTGATGATATTCCTGCCGGATATCTCATTTATCCTGCCCTCGCGCATGTCATCCTTGAAGCAGCCTGCATAGCGCGGCAGACCGTCATCGTAAAGTATACCGCAGCCGCATTTCCTGTTGTTTTCCCACATTCCCTGATATACTATATCATCTCCGCAGAATTCTATGCCGAAGCCATGCTTTCTGCCCTTGTCGAATGTTCCGGCATACACGAGCTGACCGTTTTCATAAAGCTTTCCTTCTCCGTGGTACTGTGAGCTTACAAAGCTGCCTTCATACAGCTTTTCGCCGTTTTCATAAGCTACGCCCTTGCCGTTGCGGTGCATATCGTTCCATTCCCCGCAGTAAAGCAGGTGCTTCTGACTGTCATATTCATTGAATATACCGGTAGGTTCTCCGTCTACAAAACGACCTTCGGCGTAGCCGCCGTCTTCGCGCCAGATACGTCCAGTACCGTTGTAGGTGTCGTTCATATAGCTTCCGGTGTAGATGATACGTCCGTTTTTATCTGTCAGTGTGCAGTTTCCGTTTGCTTTGCCTGCCCTGAATTGTCCGCTGAGAGTGCCGCCCTCTTTGAGATAGAGTATGCCTTCGCCATGTCTGCGGTCGTTTTTCCACTGCCCCTTGTAAAGAATGGTCCCGTCTGGATTATACTCTATGCCGTCTCCCGTTCTTTTGCCTGAATCGTAGCCGCCGCAGTATAACAGGTTTCCGTCCTCATCGAAAAGAGTACCTGTGCCGAGATATTCGCCGTTGCGGTACTTTCCGACAAACCATCCGTCTGATGCAGGCGTTATGCCTGCGCCGTCGCGCTTTCCGCCGTTTGCTTTTCCTGCGTAAACGAGCTTTCCTTCACCGCTGAAGCTTGCTCCGGCGCCGATACTCTGGTTGTTGTTCCATCTTCCTACAAAAACGCTTCCGTCTGACGAAGAAAAGGCAGCGCCGAGGCCTTCACGGCGATTCTGTTTCCATACGCCCGCATAGCAAAGCCTGCCGGAACGATAGTAATAAACACCGAAGCCGTCTCTTTTATCATCAAGGTAGCCGCCCTCGTATGCGGTCTTGCCGTCCGGCATGATGGTCCTGCCGAAGCCGTTTCTTTTGTCGTTTTCCGTGCCTCCGAAATAGTAGTATACAGAGCCGCCGGATTCAATGATAAGCTTGTTTTCGCGTTCAAACGGACAGTCTCCTCCTGCGGAGCAAAGCTCCCCGCCGCTTTGTCTGGGCGTTTCCACTTTTATATCTCCAGTGGGGATAATGCTCTGTATCTCTGCGGTATCAGTTTCCTCGTCGTCGGTCTGTACCGCCGCAGGAAGCTTTTCAGCTTCTTTGTGTACAGAAATTTCCGGTACTGCAACAGCGGCATTATTATCGGTAGCTTTCTCCTCGGTTTTTTCGGATGATCTGTTTTCGTCTGATCCCGCTTTTTTCTCTGCAGGGCGTACGTTGGTGCTTTCTTCTTCGATTATATCATCAATGTCTGCATTTCTGACGCTCTTTGCTTTTTCGTCTGTCTGCGTACTTACGATAAATGCAGGTTCTATCTTTTCTTCCTCTTCCTCTTCAGCGGAGGGCGCTTCACGCTCAAGCAGTTTTTTCATTGCCGCCGCTCTTGTTCTTGACTGCGAGGCAGTGCAGAAATAAAAGCTTCCTGAGCTTGTTCTGCAGTATATCTGCGGTTCAAAGGTCAGGATATTCAGCTTTTCGGTCAGTTCCTTGTCGAGAACATGTTCAAAGGGATAGAGAACGTCCGTCTCTCCTCTTCCGCTTTTTCTGAGAATAACAGGCTTTTCTCCGTCGGTGGAGGGAATAAGCGTCCATATAGGATTTTTTCTGTCCGAAAGCGAGTAGTATTCGCTTGAAAGCCAACGGTGATGCAGATCAAAATAACTGCGCTTGAAGGGTCTGCGCTCCTGGTCGAGCGTTTCTATGTAATATCCCTCATTTGAAACAACAGAGCGTTCGGTCATTTTTGAACCGACAAGCTTTTTCCATTTAAGAGGTTTGCCGTCTTCTATGGAATACGAGGTTTTGTAGACTTCGCCTCCTGCGTTAAAGGAGATACGGTTCTTCTGGTGATGCCCGGTTTCAAAATATGTCTTTCTTACGGTGCACAGAACATCGCTTCCGTCCTGTGTTTCCACCTCTGTATTATAGACTCCGTAATATATGAGGTCTTTTTCTGCGGTCTGAACCAATGAGTAATCCATGGCAAGTTCCCTTTCACATAATTGCTGCTTTTATGATACAATAAAAACGTCTTTTTTTCAAGCAGATATGCCAAGTTTTTTGTATCATATAAAAAGCGCTGTGATCCCTGCGCCTACTTTGCGGCGGCGTGCCGCCGGGGTCGAACCGTGCTGGTTAAAGACTTGTTTTTTTCAGAGGAGGCTGTTGCATTAACACTGTCCCGTCCGCCCGACCGCTGCTGCGCAGCGACCGGGCTGTTTTAAGACTTGTTTTTTCAGAGGTGCCGCGAGCAAAGCTCGCGGCACCTCTGAAAAAACACTATATCTAAGTGCGCCGCAAGGTAGGCGGACGCCGTTATAACGAAGGAGCCGTGAATTATTTCACAGCCCCTGAAAAACACTATAGTATAAGTGAGCATGAAAAACAGAATAATAAAAGATTGTATTATCAGAATAATTATGCTATTATTAATGTGTCGGATGGAGGGATGCAGAGTGTTTATTGCGGCGGCTGATACTGAGCAGATAACAAAGATCTGGGATGCTTTATACAACTATGTAAATAATATGAAGATCAATGCAGTTGATTTTCTTATCAATCTGTTTATTTCGATCATTATTTTTCTGATCGGCTGGTATATCATAAAGCTCTTGCTGAAGATCTTTATGAAGGCCATGAAAAAGGCAAAGGCTGATCCGGGGGTAACAGGGTTTCTTAATTCTCTTGTAGGCTCGATACTGCGTATCGTGCTGATAGTTTTTATACTAAGCTTCCTGGGATTTGATGTTACTGCTTTGGTAACGGCACTGGGTGCCGCTGCAGTTACGATAGCTCTTGCCCTGAAGGATAACCTTTCAAATATTGCAAGCGGAACGCTGATAATCCTTACAAAAAAATTCAAGATAGGGGATTTTATAGAGACTGAGGGTATCATAGGTGAGGTCATAAAGATCGATATGATGTTCACCACCCTGCGCACATATGACTACAAAGAGGTCGTGATACCTAATGCAAGGCTTACTGCAAACAATGTGATAAACCATTTTTCACTTGATTCACGTCGGCTTGAGATCCCGGTATCTATTGCTTATCGTGAAGATGTGGAAAAAGCAAGGGAAGCTATAATGTCGGCAATAAACAAGTCTGATTATGTATTGAAGGAGCGCGCTAACAGGGTTGAGGTCGAAAGATTTGCCGAAAGCGGCGTGAACCTGATAATATGGGTGTGGGTCAATTCGGAGAACTACTGGAATGCGCTGTTTGACATGAGGCAGCAGATCAAAACTGCGCTTGATTCGGAAGGTATTTCGATACCCTTCAACCAGCTCGATCTTCATCTTGACAGCAAGGATTCGCTCAGAGATTTTGAAGCTCTTATGGAGGAAAGAAACAAGGAGGAAAACAAATGATATTTGCGATAGATGTAGGGAATACCAATATAGTATTCGGAGCTGTGGGGGAAGAGGGGATCGTCTTTTCCTCAAGGATCAATACCGATAAGAATAAGACAGAGGATGAATATGCCGTTATTTTCAAGACCCTGACCGACATTATGGGATGCAGTCTCGAGAATATAGACGGCGGTATCATTTCGTCGGTCGTTCCCCAGCTTAATGAGGTGCTGAAAAAGGCTGTACGGATAATATCGGGCTGTGAGCCGCTGATAGTCGGACCGGGAATAAAGACGGGGCTGAACATAAGGATAGATAACCCCAATACGCTCGGAAGTGATATTGTTGTTGGCTGCGTTGCTGCGCTTGATATATACAAAAAGCCGTTTATTGTTATTGATATGGGCACTGCGACCACGCTTGTATATGTTGACAGCCAGGGGATCTACAGGGGAGGCGTAATCGTTCCCGGTGTTGTGGTATCTTTGCATTCGCTTTCGAGCAACGCTGCACTTTTGCAGCAGATAAGCCTTGAAGCTCCAAAAAAGACGATAGGTACGAATACCACGGATTGTATGCGTTCCGGTGTTGTTTTCGGCAATGCGGCAATGATAGACGGACTTCTTGACAGGATGTGTGAAGAGATCGGCTGCGAACCCACGATAATAGCTACGGGCGGTCTTGCGCCCAAGATCGTTCCTAACTGCCGCCGCAGGATCATTATTGACGACGACCTGCTGCTGAAGGGTCTGAAGATAATCTATGAAAAGAACCAGGGCTGAAACTGAACTGAGCACTCGTTAAAAGCGTTTTTACAGAGGTATAAAGTCGTTTCGTGCTTGGTACCTTTGATGAATTTTAGCCGGGTCGTGCCGAAGTTGCGGTACGGCTGCTGTACTGTATTCTCCTGCGGCAAAACTAAGTGAACCGTATCTTTTCTACAGGGGTTACTTATAGAATAGCAGTAAAAAAACCACTAAAAAACAGGTTTTTCGTGTGGACAGATTGGATATAAGGTAAAAAAGTTGGAAAGAGTTCTATACTGTGTTGAAATTACCGCACACTAATGTTATAATCTGAAAAGTGAGTAACTATGCATTTTTTGAAAAGTCAGGCATTAATTACAGAGAAATACTTCCGACCCTTGCTTAAGAACAGCGTGCCAAAACTCTAAGTAATGAAAGCGGTCTCATCTCTTAATTACTCAGTATACCATTAGTTAAACGGGGTAATGATACTTGAGTTGCAGAGGTTTTTGTTTTAGGGGTTTTCTTGTACGGAGCAGGAACCTTTGGGGGATGGGTTGGGGGTTGGCGTTTTGATGCTAAATAAGAATAATAATGCCGATTTTGTAGCAAAATATGCAATTTTATTGTGATTGATTGGATACAGGATATTTTAGATGGTGGGTTGAGAGTGGTTTAGCTGCTCTCATTTTTGTGATACAAGTGGTTTATGGAGGTGCTTTGAATGACCGAAAAAAAATTGAAAATAGCAATGTTCGGTCATAAACGCATTCCTTCTCGCGAAGGCGGCATAGAAATAGTAGTTGAAGAACTCGCAACACGTATGGTTACAAGGGGACACGAGGTTGTATGTTATAACAGAAAAGGACATCATGTATCCGGGTCTCAATATGATATGGATTTTCAGGATTTATATAAAGGTGTCAAACTCAAATCTGTCTGGACTTTAGAAAAAAAAGGCTTAGCCGCAGTGACATCATCTTTTTTTGCTGCAATAAAGGCAGCAAAAAGTGATGCTGATGTTGTACATATTCATGCAGAGGGACCGGCGGCAATGTGCTGGATACCCAAAATGCACAAGAAACGAGTAATTGTAACTGTTCATGGTCTTGATTGGGCAAGAGCAAAGTGGGGCGGATTTGCTACAAAATATATTAAGTGGGGAGAAAAACAAGCAGTAAAAAAAGCTGATGAAATCATTGTTCTCTCTCAAGGTGTTCAAGAGTATTTTAAAAAGGAATATGGCAGAAAAACAGTTTTCATACCTAATGGTGTCACCAAGCCAGATATAATAGAAGCAAAAGAAATTACAAATAAATTTGGGTTAGAAAATAATAGTTATATTCTATTTCTTGGCAGAATTGTGCCGGAAAAAGGGATAAAATACTTGATTCAGGCATTTCGCCAAGTTAATACAGATAAGAAACTTGTAATCGCCGGGGGCATTTCGGATACTGCAGCTTTTAGTAAAGAATTACGAGATTTAGCAAGTGATGATGAGAGAATAATTTTTATAAATTTTGTTCAAGGAAAGGTTTTGGGAGAACTATATTCAAATGCATATATTTATTGCCTTCCATCAGATTTAGAAGGGATGCCATTATCTTTGTTAGAAGCAATGAGTTATGGTAATTGTTGCTTGACATCTGATATTCCTGAGTGTGCGGAGGTTGTTGAAGATAAAGCTGTTCTGTTTCAGAAAGGCAATGTTGATGATCTAAAGAAAAAAATTGAGTATCTTTGTAGCCATCCTGAAACAGTAAACCAATACAAATCCGAATCATCGATGTTTATTTTAGAGAAATATGATTGGGATAGTGTGGTTGACAAAACGTTAGAATTGTATGGGAGTAATTTATGATAAGAGTATTACATTCCGTTAGCAATATGGACAGAGCAGGAATAGAAACAATGCTCATGAATTATTATCGTCATATTGACAGAACAAAAGTTCAATTCGATTTTATATGCAATAAGACAAAGCCAGGTGCGTATGATGAAGAAATAAAAGCGATGGGTGGAAGAATATTTCATACCCCGGGATTGAATCCGGTTAAATATCCCCGATATTTGAAATATATGAAAAAATTATTTGATGAATATCCGGATTATCGGATTGTAGAAGCACATAATGGGGCCTTGGGCGTATATGCACTTCATGCGGCAAAAGTAAATAATATTCCGGTAAGAATATTTCACGCACATGGTGCAAGCATCACAAAGGACTGGAAGTATCCGTTAAAGCTTGTATGCAAAGCAATGCTACCTTCTAATATGAATAAACATTACACCTGCGGTATAGAAGCGGCAAAGTGTTACTTTGGAGAAAAAACAGTTGCAGCTGGTGACTATGAGTTTATTCCAAATGCGATAGAAACCGAGCGTTTTTTATTTAATGGTGAGGTTCGTGAAAGAATCAGAAAACAATATAATTTGCAGGAGAAGCATATAGTAGGTCATGTAGGCAGGTTTATGAAACAAAAAAATCATGTTTTTTTGTTGGATGTATTTAAGGAACTGACAAACTTGGATAATAGTGCTTTTCTAGTATGTTTGGGCGACGGAGAATTATTGAAAACAATAAAAAACAAAGCAGAAACTCTTGGAATAACTGATAAGGTGTTGTTTCTGGGGAATGTTGGTAATGTAAATGAATGGTACCAGGCATTTGATTGTTTTATTCTACCGTCAGTATGGGAAGGTCTTCCTGTTGTAGGTGTTGAGGCACAAACAGCTGATTTGCCTTGTGTTTTTTCTGACAGTATTACTGAGGAAATTTCCCTTTCAGATAGAACGACATTTCTTTCCTTAAAAAAATCTAAAGAACAGTGGGCGAAATGTATTACAGAACAATTCCGACTTGTTGAAAGAAGGAATACTGCAGAACTGATTAAATCAAAGGGATATGATATTACAACAGAGGCGGTAAAGCTTGAAAATAAGTATTTAGAGTTAGCCGGGGGAAAGATATGAAAATAGGTATTCTTACACATCACTATATCAATAACTACGGTGCTTTTCTTCAGGCCTGGGCTTTATGCGAGGCAGTAAAAAAACTATTTCCTAATGATGATGTACAGATCATAGATTTTGTTAATACCAAACATGCAATTATAAATGCAGGCGGTTGGTTTCGTTTTTATAAAAACAGAGAAAATCTCAAATGTTGGAATCAGAAAACAAAACTTCCATCAACGTTTGGAAAGGCCCGAAAGAATCATATGGTTCTCTCTGCACGCTGTCATAATGCAAAAAAGATTAATCAAATGAATTTTGACTGCATTATAGTTGGTAGTGATGAAGTATGGAATTTTAACGATAAAAAGGGAAATGCTCCAATAAAATTCGGAGAGGGTCTTGAGTGTAAAAATTTAATCGCCTACGCTCCGAGCGTTGGTCAGACAAATGCTGATCAGGAACTGCCTGATTATGTTGTTGAAGGAATCAAAAAATTCAATGCAATTTCTGCAAGGGACGATCTGACGGTTGAGCTTGTCAGAAAGGTATGCGGAAAGGAAGCGGAAAGAGTACTTGATCCTACATTTTTAGCTGAATTCCCAAAAGCAGAGTTAAAAGCTGGGAAAAAGCCGTATATCCTGTTTTATTATTGTGACAATTTACCGTCTGTAATTAAAGATCAGATATTTGAGTATGCAGAAAATAATGGATATGCTGTATATGGTGCAGGTGAGTGTGATAAACGATATACGGAAATAACTGTTAATCTTACACCGTTTGAATGGGTTGAGATGTTTCGGAATGCATCATTTGTATTTACCGGAACATTTCATGGTGCCGTTTTTTCTATTCTTAACAAAAAACAGTTTAAAGTCTACCTTACTAATCCAAGCCGAATAAAAAAAGTTGGTGCACTGTTAAAAGAATTCGGTATAGAAGATAGAACAATAACAGATAGTTTTGTTTTTGACCTTTCAGAAATGAATAGTGAGATAGATTATGAAAAGGTGTATAGAGTAATAGAAAAAAAAAGAACGGAAAGCATAACCTACATGCAAAAATCCATAAGTGCTACACTTGAAACAGATCAATGATTATCAGGAGTTAGTTATTTTGGGTGAGATAACGAGGAATACTTTATGAAAATAGGAATATTGACACATCATTATGTAAAGAACTATGGTGCATTTCTTCAGATGAAGGGACTATATGAGACTGTAAAGGGTTTATATCCAGACGCAGAGGTTCTGATTGTAAACTACGTTAAGAAGAAACATTGGCGAAAAAATATAATTCATGTTTTGCATTATAGGATGAAAACGGATAATCCTTCTATATATATAAAAAAGATCAAGCAGTTGTCAGTGTTCTCAAAATATGAAAGATCATTGTCGAGAACTAAAAGTGTTAAAAATGCTGAAGACATTAAAAAACTAGGCTTAGATATTCTCATACTGGGAAGTGACGAAATATGGAATCTGCATGGCTCCGGGTATCATTCGCTAAAATTTGGTACTGGTCTTGAGGATTTGAAGACTATTGCTTATGCGCCAAGCGTGGGGGCTGTAACTGATGAAACAGAGATCCCTAATGAGATCATATCAGGGCTGAAAGCTATCGACAGATTATCGGGTCGTGACGATGAAACTATAAAATTTGTAAAGCGAGCAGTTGGGCGAGATGCCCAAAAGATGCTTGATCCTACTTTCTTATATAATTTTGATGCCGACATTGAGAGGGAAAATGCACAGTCCAGGAATTATCCTTACATATTGATATACGATTGTAAGCTGACGGACAGCATGGTTAAACAACTAAGAGATTATGCTGATGAAAATGGATATAAAATCATTGGTGCAGGAGATTATAAGAAGTTCTATGATGAAGTAAGTATCAATCTGACTCCATATGAATGGGTAAACCTTTTCAGAAACGCTAAACAGGTAGTGACTGGCACATTTCATGGAACCGTCTTCTCTATCAAATATAAAAAACCTGTTGTATGCTATCCTACAGAAAAAAACAGGATAAATAAAATATCTTCATTACTTAAAGATATGGGATTAGTTGATAGATTACTTAAAATAGGTTGTGAAACTGATTTTACTGATTTACTTTGTAAGGATATAGATTATTCATATACTAACAAATATATAGATGCAAAAAAGGAAGAAGCTGAAAAGTTTCTATTGGGAGAATAAATGTTGTGAATGAAATAAATCTTTTTAATGATAAAAAAGACTGTTGTGGCTGCGGTGCATGTATGAATATTTGTCCGAAATCAGCAATTACCATGGAAGAAGACGAATACGGATTTGTGTACCCGAAAATTAACACAGAACAGTGTGTTGAATGTGGTGCGTGCAAGAGAGTGTGTGGATATCAGAATGTACCTGAAAAACATTCTGCAAAAGCTGTTTATGCGGCAGCAGCAAAAAATGACAGTATTCTGAAAAAGTCCGCATCAGGCGGTGCTTTTGCTGTACTTGCCGAAAAATTGATAGACAGAGGCGGCATTGTTTACGGAGCGGCTATGCCCTATGAAAACGGAAAATTAGAGCCAAAGCATATCAGAATTGACAACAAAGACGATATTGTAAAGCTCCAAGGCTCAAAGTATGTACAGAGTGATACGGGCTTTGTGTTTCAGCAGGTCAGAAAAGATCTGCAATCCGGAAAAAGCGTTATGTTTTCCGGAACCCCCTGTCAGATCGCCGGCTTAAAAAAATTCCTGAACAAAGATTATGACGGCTTGCTGTTAGTGGAAATTATCTGCCACGGTGTTCCAAGCAAAAAGCTTTTTCAGGATTTTATAGAATCATACGGCAAACAGCTTGGCGGAACGATAGAAGAATTCTATTTCCGTGACAAAAGCAAAGGACAGGGGTATCTGACGAGAGTCTCTTATCGCAAAAACAATTCGTTAAATAATAAATATAGCAGCTCCTTGTCATATATGCACTTCTTTTCAAAATCAAGTATTCTAAGGTTGAATTGTTATAGCTGTCCTTTTGCTTCAGGCAAGAGAATCGCAGATATTGCATTGGGTGATTTTTGGGGATTCCATGAAGAATATCCGGATTATAAAGAGTCACAGGGGCTGTCAAACGGAAAGGGCATTTCTTGTGTGATTGTCAATACCGAAAAGGGTATCGGTGCTATCGAAGAATGTAAGGACAGCTTTGTCCTGATGGATTCCGAATTTGAGAAAGCCGCAAGACATAACGACCAGCTTTCAAAACCGAGTAAGTACAGCCCTCAAAGAGAGACTGTTCTTGACTTGTATAAAAGCAGTGGATATAAGGCAGTAGAAAAGTACTATAAAAAGAAATTTAGGAAGGATATTATCAAATACAGGATATCTGGAATACTGCCGAAAGGGTTTAAGAGAAAAATAAAACAATTGATAGGAAAGAAAAGAAATAGAAATAGAGTAAAGCTTTTTCGATATTGATTTAGATTGTGTTGGGTGTGAACAATAGAAAACTTTGTTTTATCAAACGGTGAAAGGTATGTTGTACGTTGATTCCGTATTTGTTAGTATTCAGTATGTCTGTGTATCTATTCTTTATAGTAGAAAAATATAGGTTTCCGGGAAAACAGAAAAAAGTAATTGTAGTGTTTGCTATTATTATTCCATGCATATTATCTGCTTTTCGTGATAATACAATTGGTACAGATACATTAGTATATGCGAAGCCCTTATTTGATCGAGCGGTGATTTCGGATTCTTTTAATGATTACTATAACGGGGTTGTGTATAATTATTCAACCACTTGGTTTCATTCAGATGTTAGTAGATTTGAAATCGGATACTCTTTAATGGTTTACATTATTGCAAAAACCACAAGGTTTTTTCCAGTATTATTATTTGTTACTCAATTAATTATTGATTGTTTCTTTTATTTTGGCATGGAAAAATCCAAACTACCTAATAAATGGATAGGGATGTTTGTTTTTTATTTTATGATGTTTAATCGAACATTAAACTTAATGCGTCAAAGTATAGCCATTTCTATAATAATATTTGCTTTTCATTATTTACAAAATAAAGAGTATAGAAAATTCTTATTATTTGTTTTTATATCCTCGCTGTTTCATACCAGTGGATTATTGTGTTTACTGATTTTCATGATTTATTATGTCATTTTTGAAATCAAGGTTAAACACAGAAGATTACGAATTGTGCTTATAACGATAATATCAATAGTTTTTCTTTTTATGCTTAAGTATATAAGTATAGTTCTTGAAAACACTGGGTTAGGACATTATAAAAGCTATATTAATGGAAATATAAGAATAGTACCCGGACAGATACTACTAAGATTACCAATAATTATTGAGTTTTATGTTTTCTTACGCCGATCACCACAAATAGATAATAATAAAGCGGATTTTTATTATCTGATTATATTATTTGACTTATTAAGCTCTCAATTATCCAGTGTAGGTAATGCTTCAGGAAGAGTTGGTTTATTCTTTTCATCTTTTATTATTTTTATTATTGTAGAAATTATAAATTTAAACATGCTAAAAGAAAACAAAATGATTATAAAAACACTTAATTTTGTTTATATATTATTATATTGGTACTATCAATATGTATATATGGGATATAACGGAACAGTTCCATACCAATTATGTGTATGAATATCGCAACCCGTTTTCGATTCTGTATACAAATTGTGGTGAATTATCTATATTGTTTTTTTTAAGGAGATTATTCTTATGGATGATTGTATTTTATCCGTTTATTGTCTTGCATTTAATCATTCTAAATATATTAAAAAAACGCTTGAAGGTTTCGTGAATCAAAAAACAAAGTACAGATACGAGGTTATTGTTCATGATGATGCTTCAACGGATGGTACACCAGAAATAATAAAAAGATATGCAGATCAATATCCTGAAATAATAAAACCTATCTTTCAGAAAGAAAATCAGTATTCAAAAAAAATAAGTATATATCTAACATATATCAAACCACTGATAAAAGGCAAGTATACTGCGATTTGTGAAGGGGATGATTACTGGTGTGATGACAGTAAGATAGAAAAACAACTGGATTATATGGAGAATCATCCTGAGTGTTCTTTATGCGTTCATAACACAGAACTTATCAACGAAGATGGAACATGTCGTCATGAATTTATTACTTCAAAAAAAATCGAGACAGATTATTCAATAGAAGAAATCATTGAAGCAGGTGGAAGTGGCTTGTTTCATACTAGTTCATTTTTATATAGAACTGAATTAAGAAATCAACGTCCGAAAAATTTTTATATGCATAGAATAGGTGATTATCCCCTTGCTATTTATTTATCAATGAAAGGAAAGGTGCATTATTTCCCACAAATAATGTCTAAATACAGAATAGCTTCAAAAAACTCATGGACAAAAAATTTATCGAAATCTAAGGATTCATTCATAGAAGCAAAACTAACAAGTATAAAGGATCTTAAAAGACTAGATGAACTTACCGATCACAAATATACATCATCTTTTGATTTGGCAGAACGAAGAGTAGAGTATCAAATTCTGGTCAAGAGAAAAAAACTTTGGGATATACTATGTAAAAAAGATTATAAGCGTTTCTTGTTTGAAAAAGGTCTTAAACGGTCGATTAGAACTATTGGTGGGATAATACTGAAATAAGGTGATATTTTGCAAGAAAAAACTTCAGCGAAAAAGGTGGCTTCAAATTTCCTTTGGCGCTTCGCCGAGCGATGCGGAGCACAGTTAATACAATTTATAGTATCAATAGTCCTTGCTAGAATTCTTGCACCGGAAGCATACGGAACAATAGCTCTTGTTCTTGTATTTGAACAGGTATTACAGGTGTTTGTTGACAGCGGACTCGGCAATGCACTTATACAGAAAAAAGATGCGGATGATCTCGATTTTTCATCTGTCTTTTGGTTTAACGTGGTGTGGTGCTTGGTGCTCTATCTTATAATGTTTATATGCGCACCGCTAATATCAATGTTTTATAATGATGAATCACTTACAGCAGTTGTAAGAGTGCTGTGTCTTATGGTGGTTGTATCAGGACTCAAAAACGTCCAGCAGGCTTATGTATCAAGGACAATGCAGTTCAAGCGTTTTTTCTGGGCAACTCTCGGCGGAACGTTAGCTTCGGCAGCAGTGGGGATTGGTATTGCGCTGCTTGGGGGCGGTGTATGGGCGCTTGTTGCACAAAAGCTTACAAATATGATAATTGATACTACGGTTCTGTGGTTTACTGTCAAGTGGCGGCCGAAGTGGATGTTTTCTTTTAATCGTCTGAAAGGTCTGTTTTCATACGGTTGGAAATTACTTGTATCATCCTTGATAGAGACTTTATACAGAAATTTACGTCAGCTTATTATAGGAAAATTCTATTCTAAATCCGATCTTGCATTTTATAATCAAGGGGTTCAGTTTCCAAAAACCATAGTAAATAATATCAACACATCAATTGACAGTGTTCTTTTGCCAACAATGTCAAAGGCTCAGGATGATCCTGCACGCGTCAAGCAAATGACAAGACGTGCAATAAAAACCAGTACATATATTATGGCACCTCTTATGATGGGGCTTGCATTTTGCGCTGATACGGTGGTCGCATTGGTGCTTAGTGAAAAATGGATGCCGTGTGTTCCGTTTTTGCAGATATTCTGCATTACATATATGTTTTATCCGATACATACAGCAAATCTCAACGCTATAAAAGCTATGGGCAGAAGCGATCTTTTCCTGAAATTAGAGATCATAAAGAAAGCTGTTGGTCTTGTAGTTATGTTTTCAACAATTTGGTTTGGTGTTATGGTTATGGCATACAGTCTTTTATTTACAAGCGTGCTTAGTCAGATCATCAATTCATGGCCGAATAAAAAGCTGATGAATTACAGCTATCTTGAGCAGCTCAAGGATATCCTTCCTGGAATACTTCTTGCGGTATTTATGGGAGTATTTGTAAAACTGATAGAATATATTCCTGTTTCTATGCCGCTTATTGTAACCTTGATTTTACAGATATTGGTTGGAGTTACGATTTATATAACACTTTCAAAGTTGTTTAAACTTGACTCTTTTGAATACTTATCGGGTATTGTAAAATCATTTCTCAGCAAGACAAAGAAAAAAGAAAAGAAGGAAGAATCAGTATGAAAAAGCTTCTATTACTTGGTGGCTCAAGGTATCTTTTACCCGTAATTAAAGCAGCAAAAGAACTCGGAATTTATACGATTACATGTGACTATTTACCCAATAATATTGCACATAAATACTCTGATAAATATGTTAATGTCAGCATCATTGATAAAGAAGCTGTATTAGCAAAAGCAATGGAATTAAAAGTCGATGGGGTATTATCATTTGCATGTGATCCCGGAGTAGTAACAATGGCCTATGTCACTGAAAAAATGGGTTTGCCATCAGTGGGTTCCTATGAATCGGTTTGTATTCTACAAAACAAAGGATTATTTAGAGAATTTTTATCAAAAAACGGATTCAGTGTTCCTAAGGCAAAAAGCTATCGGTCTGTAGATGATGCTTTAAATGATACTGAAGATTTTAATTGGCCTGTGATAGTTAAACCAGTCGACTCAGCGGGAAGTAAAGGTATTACAAAAGTCGAGAAACCATCTCAACTTGAACAAAGCATAAAATATGCATTACACTTTTCTCATTGTAACGAATTCATTATCGAAGAGTTTATTACTCAAAAAGGATTTTCATCAGATACTGATAGCTTTTCAATAAACGGAGAATTAAAGTTTGTTTCTTTTTCTTCACAAAGATTTGATAAGAATGCTGAAAATCCATATACTCCCGCTGCTTATAGTTGGCCGGCAACTATCTCTGATAAAAACCAGAAGCTTCTGACATCAGAGATTCAAAGACTTATTAAACTTCTTGGAATGAAAACATCAATATATAATATTGAAACCAGAGAAGACGAAGAAGGCAATGCTTACATAATGGAATGTTCTCCTCGCGGTGGTGGAAACAGACTTGCAGAAATGCTAAGATATTCAACTGGTGTTGACTTGATTTCAAATACTGTAAAAGCAGCTGTGGGAATGCCTGTAGATAACATTTCTCAAGAACCTTATAATGGTTGTTGGGCTGAAATTATTTTGCATAGTGATAAATCAGGAGTTTTTGACGAGCTTTGGATATCGGAAGAAATAAGAGACAATATAGTAGAAAAAGATCTTTGGATAACACAAGGCACAAAGGTTGGTGGTTTCTCAGGTGCAAATGAAGCTATAGGTACATTAGTTCTAAAATTTGATACACAAAGTGATTTATATTATGCACTTGATAATCAGGATAGATATATTTGTGTTGTTTTAAAAGAGGATAACAATAATGAATGAAATAGGTGGCTATATTGAGCTTGACAACTATAGGGGAACATTGCTTCATCAAAATGCGTTGGCATTGAATCTTGCAAGAAACTGTCTGGCTTATCTTATACGGTGTAAAAAAATAAAAACACTTTATATTCCATTCTTCTTATGTTCTTCTGCTGAGCAAGCGTGCAAAAAAGAGGGAGCTGAAATAAAATATTACTCCATCGGTATTGATTTTCTTCCTTTAGATTTTAATATCAAAGAAAATGAATGGGTATATGTTGTAAATTATTACGGGCAGATATCAAATAACAATATACTTGAATTAAAGCATAAATATAACAACATTATTGTAGATAACGTCCAGGCCTACTATCAGATGCACATTGATGGGATTGATACCATATATACCTGCCGGAAGTTTTTCGGAGTACCTGATGGTGCTTTTCTTTACACCGATAAAACTGATGCAATAGAACTTGAAACAGATATTTCGTATAACAGAATGGAGTATCTTCTCGGAAGATATGAGAAAACCGGTTCAGAGTTTTATTCGTTGTATGCACAAAATGAAGAATCGTACAATGAGCTTCCCGTAAAAAGGATGTCAAAGCTGACCGTTAATCTACTTCGAGGGATAGACTATGATTTTGTAAAAAAGCGCAGGATAGAAAACTTTACATATCTGCATAATCGATTTAAGTCGATAAATAAATTAAACCTGACTGTACCTGAGGGAGCGTTCATGTATCCTCTTTATATTGAAAACGGTGCAGAGATAAGGAAAAGACTGCAAGGTGAGAAAATTTATATTCCGACTCTATGGCCTGATGTTTTTGAGATATGTAATACAGAACAGTTGGAATATGATATGGCGATGAATATTCTGCCGTTGCCGGTTGATCAAAGATATAACATCGATGATATGGAACGTATCGTAGATAGTATAAAAAAAGTTGTGTAAGTAAAAGGGAGTACTTTATGTTTAGTAATCTTAAGAATAAAAGATTGTTGGTTTTAGGAAGCACTGAACTGATTAGTGTTATTGTAAAAAAGGCAAAAGAGATGGGTGTTTATACAATCGTTACAGATAATCGTCCATACGAAAGTGCTCCTGCAAAAAGAATTGCAGATAAATATTATAATATAAGCTTTTCTGATATTCCAGAAATGGTAAAGCTTGTAAAAGAAGAAAGAATTGACGGAATAATGACCGGTTTTACAGATTCATATATGGAGTATTACCTTAGGATCTGTGAAGAAACCGGATTGCCGTGTTACGGCGGTAAAAAGCAATTTGATATTGCAACTGATAAATCAGAGTTTAAAAATGCATGTATAAAGTCTGGTGTTCCGGTAATACCAGGCGAAATGATAAAAGAATATGAAGGAGCACTTGGTTTTTGCAGACAAAACGGATATCCCGTCATGCTAAAGCCTGTTGATAACAGTGGTTCTCGTGGAGTTGTAAAATGCGAAAAAGAGGATGATTTAGCGAGTGCATTTACATATGCTATGTCTTTCTCAAAAATAGGTGAAGTGATCATTGAGAAATATATGGACTGCGAAAACATTGCAGTTTCATATTTTGCATCTGATGGAGAAATAAGGCTTTCAACCACTGATGACAGAAGGATTTATAAATCAAAGGAAACAGGTTCTTCGGTTTCTTCGTATTCTGAATATCCATCTGTTTATACAGAACGGTACATTAATGAAGTAAATGACAAAGTAATCGATATGTTGAAAGTAAATGGATTCAAAGAAGGTTTGATTTCACTTCAAGCATTTGTTGATGAAAAAAGCTTTTATTTCTGTGAAATGTGTTACCGACTCAGCGGTGGTCAGCATTATCTGCTTGTCGATGATCAATATGGAATTGATCAGTTGGCTTTGCAAATTGAATATGCACTTACAGGTTCATGCAATGATCACTGGGACAGCGAAAAGGAAAATCCTGAATTTAAAGATAACTATGCGATGCTTAGAATAATTGGTATACCCGGAAACAAGATTGCAAAATTGGAAGGAATCGAAACAATTCTTTCTGATAAAAATATTATCAAATGTAATTTGTCCAAGCAAGTGGGCGATGTTATCGGGCAGGATGGTACAACAGCTCAGGTTATCGGCAGCATACTGTACAAGTTTTCAAAGAATTCTGATAATCAGCAAATCGCTGATGATATTTTAACCCGTTTGACAATA
This sequence comes from uncultured Ruminococcus sp., assembly GCA_902803385.1. Lineage (GTDB taxonomy): Bacteria > Bacillota > Clostridia > Oscillospirales > Acutalibacteraceae > UBA1213. The sequence goes on along the minus strand of CADCPT010000168.1, from coordinate 14,034 downwards.
GAGGATGAAAACGGAAACTCAATAGCCTTTATATCCATTACATAAACGGAGTATTAATATGAAAACTATTCTCCTTACAAATTTGTATAAATCCGAACCTCTCAAAATCGTCCAATCCCAAGTGCCCGAAGGCTTCACAATAAAATTTCTTACCGAACAAACAGAGCGATGTCTGATCGAGGAGATAAAAGAAGCGGATTATATGCTTGCAGGCGGTCGGCTGAGAATCGGTGTCGAAGCACTTGACAATGCCGTAAAGCTTCGCATGATCCAACGAACCGGTGTCGGACTTGATGCGATAGATCTGGATGTTCTCAGAGAAAAAAACATTCCCCTCTATGTAAATCAGGGAGTAAACTCTCAAAGTGTGGCAGAGCATACACTGTTATTGATCCTGTCCTGCCTGAGAAGACTTACCGAGATCAATGCAAATACACATAACGGAATATGGAAAAAACAGGAGCAGGGTGTTTGCACTCATGAACTCAGGGGAAAGACAGTCGGTATTATCGGAATGGGTAATATTGCACAGTGTCTTGTAAATCTTTTATCCGGCTTCGGAGTTACAATTCTTTACGATAACATTTTTAAAATGTCCGATGAATTTGAAAAACAGTATAATATGCGTTTTGTTTCAAAGGATGAATTGTTTGCTTCATCAGACATAATCAGCATTAACTGTGCTCTGACAGATGAAACAAAAAATCTGATAAACAGGGATACTATCGCCGGAATGAAAGACGGTGTTATTATCGTAAATACGGCACGTGGTCAGATAGTCGATTCAAATGCAGTCGCTGAAGGACTTTCGTCCGGAAAGATTGCATTCGCAGGGCTTGATGTTCACGAGTGTGAACCAATATCGGAGGATTATCCTCTTAAAAATGTATCAAATGCTATACTCACACCGCATATTGGCGGTGTCACTTATGAATCTTTTTTCAATATGATGCACGATGCTATGAGAAATATAGAATTGTTCGATAAAGGAAAGCTTCAAAAAATAGAACAGTATCGTTATCTTTGAGGAGACGGATATATGAATGTTACAGATACATTTGTCAGATATCTGATTGAAAAACAGAATAAGATACAAGAGTCTATCATACAAAAAGCAAAGGAATGCAGATTTGATTACCTTTCTGTTGTGACGGCCGGCGCAAAAAGAAGCAGTCAGCATTGGGAAAGATTTCTGAAGAATGCTCCTGCAGGAAAGTCAGTGTTATATGGCTATGATATTAAAACTGACAGCAAAACGGCAGCGCTGATAAACGGATTCAATGCACATTGTCTGGAGCTTGATGATGGTCAGCGTTTTGCTATGATACACCTTGGCGCTTCTATCATCTCTGCAATAGATGCTGCGGCCTGTGAATATGATATATCGCAGGAGAACTACTATACAGGTATCATAATGGGATACGAAGCAGCGTGCAGAATGGCAATAGCAATGCAGCCGTCGCATAAGAAAAGAGGTTATCATACAGCCGGGACATGCGGAACGATCGGAGCAGCAATAGGCACTGCATTTGCCCTGAGATTTGATGAAAATCAGCTTAAAAGAGTACTTACTCTTGCAGCAGCAAGCTCAGCGGGAATGCTTGAGATACAAGAGCAGGCATCAGAATTGAAGCCCTATAACCTTGGCAGAGCTGCAATGGACGGACTGACTGCAGCACTTATGGGCTGTACCGACTTTGAAACACCCGATGATATGATAGGCGGAGAACGTGGATTTCTGCGAACTTTTTCGGATGAATTTGATACGAACAAATTAACGGAAGATACAGATCACTTTGAAATAGAGCGGATATATGTAAAGCCATATGTTTCCTGCCGTCACAGTCATTCGGCAGTTGAGGCGGCAATAAAGCTTCATGAGAGCGTATCGGTAAATGACGTCGATCATGTTGAAGTGAAGACATATAAGCTCGGTGTAAAAGGTCACGATCATACCATAATAAACGGTATAGCATCGGCAAAGCTCAGTACACCTTATGCGGTCGCTGCAGGTCTGATTTACGGAAAAGCTGATCTAAGCGTTTTTGAACCGCTTGACGAAGATGTTCTAAACCTTGCCTCAAGAGTAACTGTAACAGAGGATGAGGAACTGACAAAGGAAAGCAAGAAGAAAAGAGCTGCTATCGTAACTGTGTTTATGTCAGACGGATCAAAAGCGGAATACAGAGTTGATTATGCAAAGGGCGAACCTGAAAATCCGATGAGCATGGATGATCTTGTAAAAAAATCATCGGGTCTTATAGGTGAGAAAGAAACTGATAAGCTGTATAAGCTGATATTTTGATAATAAACGGAGGGAAAGTATTATGAACAGCATGGATAAAACAAGAGAGTTTTTAAAGTCTATAGGTCTTCCCGGAGGAGATGCCTATGATCTTCCGACATCAGAAAAAAGATTTGCAGACGGAGGACAGTATCGCTTTGAGGTTCCGGGAATTCAGGGACCGAAGGTAATGAAGGCTTTGCTTGAAGCAATGGATGGGTATGGCCTTTACCTCCACCGTGTTACTCAGACACAGGGGATCATGCGTCTTACTGATGATGAAATAAGCAAAATGGTTGAGCTTGCACACCAGTGGAAAACTGATCTTATCCTTGCGATCGGCCCGAGAGCTACAACAGATACATCCGCTTCTGTTCACACAGAAGAGGGTGTAAGAATGGGCTATCGTCTTCGCGGTCAGGAGCAGATCGTTCGTGCGATCGAAGATGTAAAACGTGCCGCAAGACTTGGCTGCCGTGGCTTTCTTGTATATGACGAGGGTTGTCTGTGGGCACTCAATGAAATGCGCAAGGCAGGAGAAATACCCTCTGACTGTCATTTCAAGGTATCTGCTCATGCCGGTCACGGTAATCCGTGTTCTGCAAAGCTGCTTGAAAATATAGGTGCGGATTCCATAAATCCCGTAAGAGATATTCAGCTCCAGATGCTTGCAGCAATGCGTCAGGCAGTGGATTGTCCTATCGATATACATACAGAAAACCCGAAATCAACTGGCGGATTTATCAGACACTATGAAGTACCGGAAATGATCCGCATAGCAGCACCTATTTATCTTAAAACAGGCGGATCAGTTGCAGCAACACACAGCTGGGACAGCACCGAGGACGATGCAAGAAAGCGTGCAAAGCAGTGTTCTCTTATAAAGAGAATGATCGATGAATACTATGCGGAGGCTGTTTGGTCACCTAAGGGGAGCTTGGTCTGATCAGAGCACATATTGTTAAGATGTAGAATTAATCCCAAAAGGAAGTGTCGTATTTTGAGACATCATGCTAACCAGCCGGCGTCGAAGTTTGTGATTGAACCGGAAAATTTTGACAAGTATACGGACAGAGAAATGTTGAGATACTGCCTTGGCGCAACCATGTATATGCCCGGAACAAAGGATTTTCTCCAGCCTATACTTACAAAAAAATATCCGGGACTGACCTCTATGGTAATGTGCTTTGAGGATGCATGCAAAGAGGAGCTTGTTCCCGAGGCAGAACAGAACGTAATAAGCTTGCTTGATGCACTGAATTCAGAGCTTGCGAACGGGACTATCAGATATGACGAGATACCTCTGATCATTTTCCGTGTAAGAAATGTTGAACAATTCAGGCATTTCAGTTCCATGCTCAGGCCTGAGCATATCCATCTTGTTACAGCGTTCAATTTTCCAAAGTTCAATCGTGAGAACGGCGAGGCTTATTTTGACCACCTTGAAGAACTGAATCAGCGTTTCGGAGAAGTAATCTATGGAATGCCTATTCTGGAAAGCAGAGAAATGGCATACCTCGAAACTCGTATTCCCGAGCTTATGGGTGTAAAGGAAATACTTGATAATCACAAAAGCTTAGTCTTGAATGTACGTGTAGGCGGAACAGACTGGTCTTCGGTATTCGGAATGAGACGAGGCATAAACTATACGATCTATGACATCATGACTGTTGCAGATTGTCTCAAGGATGTGCTTAATGTGTTCTCCAGAGATAATGATTATAGTGTTTCCGGACCTGTATGGGAATATTTCCGTGCAAGAAAGGATATGAAATTTGAAGAGGCTCCGGAGTCGATAAATAAATCCCTGTTTAAGCAGCCGACAATGATAAATGATGCAGTTGACGGATTGCTCAGAGAACTGCTTTTAGACAGAGCCAACGGATTTATTGGTAAAACGATCATTCATCCGACTCACATTCCGTATGTAAACAGTATGCTGTCCGTTACAAAGGAAGTTTATGACGATGCACTTCAGGTTCTCGGAACAAGCGGCGGAGTTATAAAAAGCACAAGCGGCAATAAAATGAATGAAATAGGACCGCATAGATGCTGGGCTGAAAAGATCGTTATGCGTGCAAAGGCATACGGTGTCATAGCTGATGAATCAAAATACAAAGAGCTTTTTGAGGTGTAACTTGATGGAAGCAGCCAAAAAGAGAAACTATACTCTTGATTTTGTAAAAGGAATAGCCTGTATTTGTGTTGTTCTGATGCATTGTGAGTTCCCCGGATATTTAGGGACGTTAGTACAATGTGTATCCCGTTTTTGTGTTCCTTTTTTCTTTATGATAAGCGGTTACTTTTGTTTCAAGAAAAATAAAAGTACAGATTATAAGAGGAAAGTAGTACATATAGGAATAATAACTCTGTGTGCAACATTGTTTTATCTTATAATCGCTATTATTCCGGGGGGGGAATATCAACTTTTCTTTGAAGGGACTTTTGTTCTGGATAGTATTTAATAATCCGATAATAATTGCAGGACAGATGTGGTTTCTCTTTGCCCTTCTTTACGATTACATTCTTTTCGCTTTGATAGAAAAGTTGAAACTAACAAAATACACGGTTTATGCATTGCCCGTAGGTCTTATCTTGTACATAGCACTTGCTCAGGGAGCTCATCTTATCGGGATATCCGTTCCGAATATGATCTACAGAAATTTTCTTGTTGAGGGATTTTTCTTTTTCGCTCTCGGCTATTGGATTCACAGAAAAGAAGATAAGATCAAGTTTTCTAATAAGATACTCATCGCAGTACTTGTTGTTTCAACGCTACTCTGTCCTGTAGAAAGATTGATAATGGGACGTGATTTTGGAGTTAATATTGTCACATTCCCACAGGTCGCATCCTTATTTTTGCTTTGTCTTAATGATGCAGAAAAATTCAAAAGATCCAAAAGATCCAAGCTGACTATTCTCGGAAACAAATATTCTTTGTATGTTTATGTATTACATCCGGCAATTTGGCATTGTTTAGAAAAAATTTACAAAGTCCTTGATATTAATGATAATACTGTTGCAATGTATTGTATGCCGCTGTTATGTGTTACATTTGCAATAATTGCTTCTGTATTGACTTATAAACTAATTTGTTTAATTCCCAAACGAAAGAAAGTGTGAAGTTATGGATATAACTACTCCTATCACCGAAGAAGTTGCCTCTTCATTAAATATAGGTGATACGATAACCATAAGCGGATATATCTTCTGCGGGCGTGACGCTGTACTGCCCAAGGTCGTAAAGCTTATCGAAGACGGAAAAGCAGATCAGCTCGGTGCCGATCTGAAAGGAAATGTTATCTTTCATACAGCAGTAAGTCCTGCCGGCGTAGGTCCCACATCAAGCAACAAGCTGGAGATTGAGAGCAGCATAGAGCCTCTTTCCAAAGCCGGAGTAAAGCTTCATCTCGGCAAGGGGAAGATAAGCGAAAAAACGATAGCTGCACTTGATAAGTATAATTCATTGTATGCAGTCATCCCTCCAGTCACAGCACTTCTTGAAGAAAAAACGCTTGAAAGAAAGCTGATAGCTTTTCCGGAGCTTGGCATGGAAGCACTATATCTTCTTAAAGTTGACAAATATCCTGCAATTATTGCAGCTGCACACGGAAGGAGCATTTATGAATAATTTTGATTATGATAAAACGGTTGCTCTTGTGTGCGATACCCTTGTAAAAGCAGGTTCAACATTCAGAGAAGATAAAAAAGAAGCCTATCGTAATGCGATAAAAAACGAGGATAACGAAAAAGCAAAATGGGTGCTTGAAACTGTTCTCGAAAATGCAGAAGCAGCGGAAAAAAACCATAGCCCCCTTTGTGATGATACAGGAATACCGCACATTGTTCTGGAAGTAGGCGAGGATGCTGCTGTAAGCGGTCGAATGCTGGACGCTATAAAAGAAGGCGTTGCACAGGGACTGAGAAAGCTACCCGGTCGTCCTATGGGAATAATGGGCGATGACAGCCAAAGGCTTGACCAGTCAGGCGGCTTGAATCCCGATAGTGCAGGAGTTGAGCCTGCACCGATACTTCTGAGAAAATGTAAAGAAAATGTTGTACGTCTGCATATTATGATGTTCGGCGGAGGACCTGCGATAAGAGCAAAAACCTATCGTGTGTTCCATAAGCATGATACGCAGGTCGTTCTTGATGAAATTGTAAAATGGGCAACAGAGGGTGTTGCTCAGCTTGGATGCAGTCCATGTACACTTGCAATCGGTATAGGCAGAAGCCATTTTGAAGCTGCTTCAATGATGTTACAGGCGCAGGTTGACGGACGGTATGATGTTCAGAGTGATATGGAAAGGCAGATTACCGAAAGGGTCAATGCCGCAGATATAGGCCCTCTCGGGCTTCATGGAAAAACAAGCGTTCTTGCAACATTTCTGAAAGTGGGTCCTCAGAGAGCAAGCGGTGTGCGTATTGTATGTGTCAGACCGACTTGTTGCTTTGAACCGAGGATAGCGACTGTGGAATTATGATGCAGTATGAATTCTTATAATACATAGTCTTAGAGAGGGGAATATCTTATGGAAACCATTAAAATTACTGATGATTTTTTAGAAATGTCAAAAATTGGTGAGGAATTATTTATTGAAAAACAAAACAAGTATAATGATACACTTGTTTCTATGATGAAGAATCATATAAAAAAGATGAATCCACAATCAGCGGATGATGAAGTTGACCAGTTATTCTATATTACGGTTTATCACTATTGGGTTTACGGCAGTACCTTTGATGAATTCTTTTATTATGATTTTATAAATAAAACACATAAAGAAAAGCTTGAGTATATGACATTCCGTGTCAGGCTCTTGTATATGGATCATCTTAACAATAAGGAAGATGCTCATATACTTTTTAATAAATATGAAACATATAGCTTGTTCAAAGATTACTACAAACGTGATGTGATTCTTTGTGCTGATGAAAAAGATTTCCCGAAATTCTGTGAATTTACAGAAAAACATCCTGAATTTGTAGTAAAACCAACTGATATGAGTGGTGGACGTGGGATTTACAAAACAAGTGTAAAGGGATTCGACAGCAAAAGTCTGAAAGCTTTTTTCGATGATTTGCTTAATGAAGGAAAGCAGAACAATGAAAAATATCTTCGAGGCAAAGAGGGATCGATCGTCATTGAGGAACTCATTGATCAGGCAGATGAACTGGCAGTATTTAATCCTGAATCAGTGAACGGAGTTCGTGTTCCAACTGTTGTTGTCAATGGTAAGGTTCATATTTATGAGCCATGGTTGAAAATCGGACGTGGAGGACAGTTTTTAACCAGTGCGGTATTTGGGACTATGGATGCCGGAATCAATGCTGAAACCGGTATAGTTGACACTCCCGGGGTGACCGAAACCGGAGAGGTCTGGGAGTATCATCCCGATAATAATATAAGAATTCCCGGATTTGTTATTCCGCATTGGAACGAATTAGTTGAAATGGCAACTGAATGTGCATTGAAACTTCCAACGATGCATTATGTTGGATGGGATTTCGTTTTGTCAAAAAATGGTTGGTGTATGATGGAAGGAAACTATTCCGGAGATTTCATGTGGCAGCTGTATAGAAACAAAGGAATGAAAAAAGATTTTGAAAAGCTGATTGATTGGAAACTGGACAAGCAGTTCTGGTGGGAATAATTATTTTGTTTTAAAATAATGCTATTCAATAAAATGTCATGAAAGGAAACTGTAAAGAGAGGAAATAATAGGAGATGTCTGAAACTAAACGATTTAAAAAAGTACTAAACGCCGGTGATGTACTGGTTACAGCATTTGGTGCAATGATCGGATGGGGCTGGGTTGTTTCATCAGGCGGATGGATTCAGTCTGCCGGAACACTCGGAACGGTAATTGGTTTTATTATTGGCGGTATAATGATCTATTTTGTAGGTCTTACATACGCCGAGCTTACAACGGCAATGCCAAAATGCGGCGGAGAACATCTTTTCAGCTATAAAGCATTCGGACCGGTAGGTTCATTCATTTGTACATGGGCTATTATACTTAGCTATGTAGGTGTTGCCTGCTTTGAAGCTTGCTCACTTCCGACTATTATTCAATATATATTTCCTGAGTTTATGCAGGGATATCTTTATACAATAGCTGGCTTTGATGTTTATTTAACATGGCTTATTGTAGCAGTTGTTGCCGCAGTTGCAATAACTGTTATCAATATTCTCGGAGTAAAGGCTGCTGCGATTTTGCAGATGGTGCTTACAATTACAATAGCGGCTGTTGGTATTCTTCTGGTAGCAGCATCTGCTATAAGCGGCAATCCTGACAATCTTAACGGACAGCTTATCATTGGAGCTGATGGCTTTGGAAAAGTATCAAATGTATTATCAGTTGCAGTAATAGCACCGTTCTTCCTTTTTGGCTTTGATGTTATTCCGCAGGCTGCTGAGGAGATCAATGTACCTCTCAAAAAGCTCGGAAGAATACTCATTCTCAGTATAGTTCTTGCAGTTTCTTTCTATGCACTTGTTGTTTTTGCAGTTGGTTATGCAATGAATCCGTCTGACATTAATGCTTCAATGAACGGTTCCGGTCTGGTTACAGCTGATGCTATGGCAAAGGTGTTTAACAGCAGCATTATGGCTAAGGTTTTAATTATCGGCGGTATGTGCGGAATCGTAACAAGCTGGAATTCTTTCCTTATCGGTGGAAGCAGAGCAATGTTTTCTATGGGTGAATCATATATGATCCCTCATGTTTTTGCCAAACTACATAAGAAATTCAAAACACCTATAGCAGCATTGATTCTTATAGGATTGTTGTCTGTAGCAGCTCCTTTTTTCGGAAGGAAAATGCTTGTTTGGATAGCTGATGCAGCAAGCTTTGCGTGTTGTCTTGCATATTGTATGGTTGCAATATCATTCATTGTTATCAGGAAGAAGTATCCGGAAATGAAACGTCCGTATAAGATCAAGAATTACTGGTTTATAGGTATTATGGCTGTAATTCTTTCAGGCTTGATGGTCGTGCTTTATCTGATTCCGGGTTCTGCATGTTCTTTGACGGTTGAGGAATGGATCATAACCGGTGGTTGGGCATTACTTGGTATAATATTTGCTGTTTCATGCAAACTAAAATATAAAGATAAATTTGGAACTGTAATTGATGAAAATGAAGGCGAGCTTGTAAAAAACACTACGGAGGGATAATTATGTCCGATCCAATTTTAGTCACTCGTTCATCCATGCCGGATTATGACGAGTACATAAGCGAAATAAAAGATATGTGGGAAAACCACTGGCTGACAAACATGGGACCCAAGCATAAGCAGTTGCAGGCAATGCTAAAAGAGTATATGGGTGTTGAAAATGTTGACCTTTTTACAAATGGTCACATGGCAATAGAGCTTACCTTGCAGGCACTAAACTTGCAGGGCGAGGTCATTACAACGCCGTTTACCTTTGCCTCAACTACTCATGCAATAGTCAGAAACAAGCTGGAGCCTGTATTTTGTGATATTGACCCTGTTACATATACGATCGACACAGAAAAGCTCGAAAGCCTGATCACAGACCGTACCTGTGCGATAATGCCAGTTCATGTTTACGGTAACGTATGCAATATAGAAGAGATAGACAGAATAGCAAAAAAGCATGAGCTTAAAATCGTTTATGACGCAGCTCATACCTTTGGCGAAACATACAAGGGCAAGGGTATTGGTTCATTCGGCGATGCGTCTTGCTTTAGTTTCCATGCAACAAAGGTATTCAACAGCATTGAAGGCGGCGCAGTCTGCTTCAGTAATCCGTCCCTCGGAAAGAAACTCTATGATTTGAAAAACTTCGGTATTCACGGACCTGAGGAGGTCAGCGCAGTCGGCGCAAATGCAAAGATGAATGAATTCTGTGCAGCCATGGGAATCTGTAACCTCCGTCATGTTGATGAGGAAATCGCAAAGCGTAAGGCTGTGGTTGAAAGATATAACAGTCATCTCAGCGGAGTTGACGGGATCCAGCTCAATGCCGTTCAGCCTGATGTAAAGTCAAATTACGCATACTATCCTGTTGTCTTTGACGAAAAGGTATTCGGTGCAAGCCGTTCGGAAATATTTGAGAAGTTAGCGGAAAACGGAATCGGTGCAAGAAAGTATTTCTATCCGCTGACTAACACATTTTCAGCTTTTCACGGTAAATATGATGTGAATCAGACTCCAGTTGCACTTCATATAAGCAAGCGTGTTCTTACCTTGCCGCTTTATGCTGATCTGGCGCTTGAAGATGTTGACAGGATCTGTGAGATTATTCTTAGCTGCAAAAAATAATCGAAAGCAGGTGTAGAAATGAAAGGAATAATCCTTGCAGGTGGCAGCGGAACAAGACTGTATCCGCTTACAAAAGTCACATCAAAACAGCTTTTACCTGTCTATGACAAGCCGATGATATATTATCCGCTTTCGACGCTTATGCTTGCTGGTATCAGGGATATCCTTATTATTTCCACACCGGAAGATACACCTCGTTTTGAGCAGCTTTTGGGTGACGGCAGCAGCTTCGGAATTAACCTATCATACAAGATCCAGCCCTCCCCCGACGGACTTGCTCAGGCATTTCTTATTGGTGAGGATTTCATCGGAGACGAGCCGTGTGCTATGATCCTTGGCGATAATATTTTCTACGGAGGATATTTCCGCAAGAATCTACGTGATGCTGTTCAGAACGCAAAGAATGGTAAAGCTACTATTTTTGGTTATTATGTTAAAGACCCTGAGCGTTTTGGCATTGTTGAATTTGACAAGGACAGAAATGTTATATCAGTAGAGGAAAAGCCGGAAAACCCGAAAAGCAATTACTGTATTACCGGCTTGTATTTTTATGACAACCGTGTTGTCAAAATGGCAAAAAAAGTACGCCCTTCTGCAAGAGGTGAACTTGAAATAACAGATCTGAACAGATTGTATTTAGAGGATAATTCACTCAAAGTGCAGATACTTGGCAGAGGCTTTGCATGGCTTGATACCGGAACAATGGACAGCCTGATGGAGGCGGCTTCCTTTGTACAGACAGTGCAGAACCGTCAGGGCGTAGTTATTTCAGCACCTGAGGAGATAGCATATTACGAAAAGTGGATCAGCAAAGAAAAGCTTCTTGCATCTGCAAAGCTTTACGGCAAATCCCCATACGGCGAACATCTGCAAAGAGTAGCTAAAGACAGACTTTTATTTTGAGGAGAATAAATATGACTATAATCGTTACAGGCGGCGCCGGTTTCATCGGCGGCAACTTCATTCATTACTATCTGAAAGAGCATACTGAGGACAGAGTGATCTGTCTTGATAAGCTGACATATGCAGGAAACCTTTCAACATTGAAATCGGTCATGGATAATCCGAATTTCAGATTTGTCAAGGCTGACATTTGTGACAGAGAAGCAGTTGAAAAGCTTTTTGAGGAAGAAAAGCCGGATATTGTTGTGAACTTTGCAGCTGAGAGCCATGTTGACCGTTCTATTGAGAATCCGGAGATTTTCCTTCAGACAAATATCATCGGTACAGAAGTCCTTATGGACGCTTGCAGAAAATATGGTATCCAAAGATATCATCAGGTTTCTACAGACGAAGTTTATGGCGACCTTCCGCTCGACAGACCTGACCTGTTCTTTACAGAGGAAACTCCTATACATACAAGCTCACCTTACAGCAGTTCAAAGGCCGGTGCAGATCTGCTTGTTCTTGCTTATCACAGAACCTATGGTCTTCCGGTAACGATCAGCCGCTGCTCTAATAACTACGGTCCTTATCATTTCCCGGAAAAGCTAATTCCGCTTATGATAGCAAATGCGCTTGCTGATAAACCGCTTCCTGTTTACGGCGAGGGAATAAATGTCCGCGACTGGCTTTATGTTGAGGATCATTGCAGAGCTATTGACCTCATTATTCACAAGGGCAGAGTTGGTGAGGTCTATAATGTCGGCGGTCACAACGAGATGAAAAACATAGACATCGTTAAGCTGATCTGCAAGGAGCTTGGCAAGCCTGAGAGACTTATAACTTATGTTACCGACCGCAAGGGTCACGATATGCGTTATGCTATTGATCCAACAAAGATTCATAATGAGCTTGGATGGTTGCCGGAAACAAAGTTCGCTGATGGCATAAAGAAAACAATTCAGTGGTATCTCGATAATAAAGACTGGTGGGAAGAAATCATCAGCGGTGAGTATCAGAATTATTATGAGAAAATGTATGGAAATAGGTAATCATATTATCCTGTACTCAAAAATTATTTTATAATAAGGAGAAAACAATGAATTACTTAAAAAGAACAAACATTCCGGAAGAAATGATCGCGATTGGTCGAATGATTACAGAGGATAAGAAAGATTTGTACACTCCCCTGATGATGGAAAAAATGACAGAGGGAGTTGAGGGACATATCCCCGATGCCTCTGATGAAGAAAAGGAGAATATGCTCTACAGAGCTATATATGATTATTGGGTATATGGATGTAACGTTGACGAAGAATTTTATTATCATTTTTATGAAAAGACAGACGCTGAAAAGCTTGAATATATGGTCGGTCGTATACGCTCGAAATATGTCGCTCACCTCAATTCCGGTGGATCTGAGGACATCAAGCAGCAGTTGGAGGATAAATACCGTCTGTATAAAAGACTACAGCGGTATTTCAAACGTGACGTTATTGAGATTATCGACGACGATGATTTTAAAGACTTTGAAGCGTTTGTGAAGAAACATTCTGTGTTTGTCGTTAAGCCCTCAAATTTCTATTTCGGAATCGGTGTGCATAAAATCAATATGAACGATTTTGGCAACGACGCTGGTGCTGCCTTTCACAGTATTCTCTCAGAGGGGATAGCTATTAAGAACAGGCATCCCTCGAGAAATAACAAGATGGTGCTTGAGGAGCTTATCGTTCAGGATGAGTCTATGGCTATTTTACATAGAGATTCTGTTAACGCTGTCCGTGCTACCGCTGTCAGAGGAAAGGACGGGAAAATTCATATATATCATCCGTGGATAAAGGTCGGTATCAACGGTACCTTCGTTGCCTCCGCCGCGTTTGACGGCTTTGATGCAGAGATTGATTCTCAAACAGGCGTTGTCATCACCGACGGCTATCAGGAAAGCGGAAATACATATGCAGTGCATCCAAACACAGGCATCAGGATCAAGGGATTCCAGATTCCTCAGTGGGATCAGCTCGTCAAAATGGTTGATGAACTTATGGAGCTGATGCCTGAATACGGCTACATCGGCTGGGATTTGGTTCTGACTCCGAATGGTTGGTGCGTAATGGAAGGTAATTATTCCGGCGAGTTCATTTTCCAGATGATCAATGGCCACGGCTTCAAAAAAGATTTCGAAGAGCTAATAGGATGGAAATTCGACAAGGAATTCTGGTGGCAATCTTAATAATCTGTCCTCGAGCACAGGCGATATAAGTCTTTCCGTTATTTAGGAGGTGGCTCTCTGCCGCCGCAAGCTCGCTCTTCCCGGACTTCTTCGATATCTCAATATACGCTGTATTGAATTGTTTGTATCCGTCAGCACGGATCGTTCCGAAAATATCACGGATTATTTTTTCCTGCCAATCAATAAGTTCAAAGGGCTGATTATAAAATTCGTATCCCCTCAATCCTCCGGCGTAATTATAACTGCCCACAAAATCTGCGAATCCCGTGTCCCATTGATAATCCTGTGTCCCATAACAGAAATTCCGCAGGAGCAGCCGAAACTTTTCCTGCGGAAATATGAAAAT
>CADCPT010000167.1 GCA_902803385.1 uncultured Ruminococcus sp. | reverse complement strand
TGCGCCGCAAGGTAGGCGCACCGGGGGGGCACTTCCTTCGGGCGCACTTTGTATAGCGAAGGAGCCGTGAATTTTTTCACAGCCCCTTATACTATTCGCATCAAACCTCTATCTGCCGGCAAAGCTCAATGAGATCGTCATAGGTCTCAAGGCATACTGCGGCGCGCCGCAGCGAAGCGGCTCCCTTAAGTCCCTTGAGATACCAGGCAGCATGCTTGCGCGCCTCTCTCATTCCTGCTTTTTCGCCCTTGTCGTCGCATATCCCGCGCACATGGCGCAGCATAACGGTTATCTTTTCCGCTGCCGAAACCGGCAGCGAAGGCCTGTCGGAGCCGATAAGACTGTTTATCTCACGAAATATCCAGGGGTTGCCGAGCGCGCCGCGCCCGACCATAACAAGATCGCAGCCTGTATGCTCATACATTCTTGCAGCGTCCTCAGCAGAAATGATGTCCCCGTTGCCGATAACGGGTATGCTGACAGACCGCTTGACATCCCTTATAATGTCCCAGTCTGCAGAGGGAGCATATTGCTGTTCTCGTGTTCTGCCGTGGACGGTGACTGCCGAGGCGCCGTTTTCCTCGCAGGCACAGGCGACCTCTGCGGCATTGACAGAGTTTTTATCCCAGCCCTTGCGTATCTTTACGGTAACGGGGATATCCACTGCCCTGCTTACCGCCGATACTATCCTTCCGCAAAGCCCGGGATCCTTCATCAGCGCAGAGCCGCAGCCGTTTCCGGCGATCTTGGGCGCAGGACAGCCCATATTTATGTCTATGATATCAGGCTTGTAGCCGAGCGCCATTCGTGCAGCCTCTGCCATAACTTCGGGTTCGTTTCCGAACAGCTGCACCGCTGCCGGACGCTCCTTTTCCGACAACACCAGAAGCTCCGCCGATTTTTCGCTGCCGTAGGTCAGCCCCTTTGCACTGACCATCTCCCCTACAACATAAGCAGCTCCGAAATCCACGCAAAGCTCACGGAAGGCCTTGTCGGTAACTCCGGCCATCGGCGCAAGGGCGGCATATCCTTTTATTTCCACATTCCCTATTTTCATCAGTTTCTTCCTTTTCACAACTGCGGTATCGGTGCGCCGCATTCGCTGCAGAATCTTGCAAAAGGCTCGGCGAGCCTGTGTCCGCAGTGGGAACAGATCTTTTCCTCTTTTTTCGGATCTTCCTTCTTCTCTGATCCCTTCTGTTCAGAGGTCTGCTGCCTCTGTCCGAGCATGCCTGTCATTCCCATAAAGCCCATCATACCCATAGTAGTGAGCATCGGGGTCATATTCATATTTGACATACCGGCAAAAACGAACATTTCAGGCTGCTTCTGCATGGTGTTTCTGACCGGAAGCTTTGCGCCTGACGGCACCTCTATCTTATCGAGCATTTCCTCGCGTGCAAAAACGGTCAACGGCATGGCAACATCCGTCACTATCATATTCGTCAGAAGCATATCGGGGCGCACCTCAACGGCGGTAAAACAGCCGAAATCATATGAGGTGAGGTCAGCCGGAACAATAAAGACCTTCTTCGGCTCCGAAATATCCTTGCGGTAGCTTACGACATGGAATTCTCCGCCGCCTCCGAGCCAGCTTACAGTATTCTTTTCGATAACAAGCGGCTCAAGCCTTACGCCGTTATGTGTCCACTGCTCCCACACGCCCTGAAGGGAATCAAGAAATTCGTCGTCTCTGATGATAACATGGTCAAAGGGTCCTGCTTCTGTTTTGTGAGCCTTGTATCCTGTTTCTCCGATCACAGAATGATAATAAAGCAGACTGAGCTCATCATTTTCAAAGGCAAGCTCCTTTATCCCCGTCATCATGCTGCCGTCTGCGTAAGAAGAAAGCTTATTGTCTTCAAGCATTATCACGGCGCGCTCGCCCGAATCAAGCTTATCTGCATCATAGCTCACGCCTGTTTCAAGCATAATGCGCCTGCGCTGATCCCTTACGGTCAGGCTTTCATCACGGAATTCCAGAAAAAACTGGTTTTCAGATTCCCAGTAACCGTTCAGCTTTTCTGAGTATTTCATTTTTGTACCTCCCTCAGAGCGTTATTTATTTTTGATCTTGTCCCAATAGCTTTTGTATGCCTGCTCGTTCTTGTTGTCGCCCGGAATATAATATACGGCATCCCTTACTCCGTCAGGCAGATACTGCTGCCTGACCCAGTGGTCAGGAAAATCGTGAGGATAAAGGTAAAACTGCCCCTTGACCTCTGCGTCTTCGCCGTCAAAATGCTTGTTCTGCAGCTGCCGCGGAAAGCCTCCGGCTTTTCCGGCTTCAACATCACTCATCGCCGCAGCTATCGCATTATATGCGCTGTTCGATTTGGGCGACTGCGCCACAAGGATAACAGCGTCTGCAAGCGGTATGCGCGCTTCGGGCATTCCTACCATGAGTGCAGCGTCTACGGCAGCCTTGACGATAGGTATTATCTGAGGATTTGCAAGCCCGACGTCCTCACAGGCGCATACCATCAGTCTGCGGCAGGCGGAGGGCAGGTCGTTTGCTGCAAGTATCCTTGCAAGATACAGCACGGCGGCGTCAGGGTCAGAGCCGCGCATGGATTTCTGAAAAGCGGAAAGCAGGTCGTAATGCTCATCGCCTTCGCGGTCGTAGCGCACAGCGCTTCTCTGTGTAAGCTGAGACACGGTCTCCTTTGTTATGTGTATGACTCCGTTTTCAGCCTTTGTTGCCGACACCGAAAGCTCTACTGCATTGAGCGCCTTCCTGACATCGCCTGCACAGGCATAGGATATATGCGCGGCAGCATCCTCATCTATTTCCACAGGGATATCGCTTTCCTCGGTTATGACCTTATAGGCTCGTTTTACGGCGATAAGAACATCATCTTTTTCGACAGGCTTGAATTCAAAAACAGTAGAGCGGCTCAGGATCGCCCCGTAAACATAAAAATACGGGTTTTCGGTGGTCGAGGCAATGAGAGTTATGCTGCCGTTTTCTATGTATTCAAGAAGCGTCTGCTGCTGCTTTTTGTTGAAATACTGTATCTCGTCGAGATACAGCAGAATGCCGTTTATCCCGGTAAAGCCCGAAAGCTCCTCGAAAAGAGATTTTATATCAGCGGTCGATGCCGTTGTTCCGTTCAGTCTGCGGAATGTACGGTTCGTAAGCTTTGCAATATAGGACGCAAGGGTAGTCTTGCCTACTCCCGACGGGCCGTAAAATACCATGTTCGGAATGCTTCCCGATTCAATTATATTTCTCAGCGGTCTGCCGCTGTCAAGCAGATGATGCTGACCGACGATATCATCAAGCTTTTTCGGACGCAGACGATCCGCAAGAGGAGAATCCATAACTGCCGCACTTCCTTTCCGGACTTATTTCCATGATACAGTATAGCAAAAACAGCATTGAAATGCAATAATAATTAGTTCTGACGGAATGCCCCGGGGTGCGCCTACCCTGCGGCGCCGGCGTACCGCCGGTGTCAATTCGCGCTGTCGCTCACTGCGTTCGCTCTGAATTATTCCCCGGGGGCTTATTGCCGCGGCTTTTGACGAAGGGG
>CADCPT010000166.1 GCA_902803385.1 uncultured Ruminococcus sp. | reverse complement strand
ATGTCAACACCTTTTTGCAAAATTTTTGACGACTGTACGAATTGTATTATACTCGCGGTTCGGATTAATACCGAGGGTAATATTTTTATTAATCAGACGAGTGAGTACCCCGCGTGCGCCTGCCCGGAGGCTTTATTAATTAGTAATGAATAATTAATAATTAATAATTTTGGTTCGCTTTGGCTTTGCCAAAGCGGAATATAGTTATGATGTGCCCTCGTTTGCCGCCGCCCGACCGTTGCTGCGCAACGACCGGGCTATTCTAAGACTTGTTTTTTCAGAGGTGCCGCGAGCGAAGCTCGCGGCACCTCTGAAAAAACACTATAATAAAAGTTCGCCGCATGCTAGGCAAACGGGAAGCTCTGAAAAAACCGTTTTATTATTTGAAAAATAACAGTTGATTTTTCACTGCGGATATAGTATAATTAGTTCGTTGCCGATCGCATTGGCTCCAACAAGACAGAAACATACTCTTTGAGATGCGCGCGGGCAGGCGCTGTACGACGGGGCGCCGTGAACCATGTCAGGCGGGGAACCGAGCAGCATTAAGCGTGTATCTCTGTGCGATACAGTCAGTCTGTCCGCACGTATCTCAGAGCGTATGAGCCGTGTATCACGGATCTGTCTTGTTTTTTTGACGGTATCGGGAAGGGAGGGCTGTTTCTTGTACCGGGTACTATACAGAAAATACAGACCGCGCTGCTTTGCGGACGTTATCGGTCAGCCGCAGGTCACGGAAACTCTCAAAAATGAGCTTCGCTCCGGAAGGATAGCCCACGCTTATCTGTTTACAGGCTCAAGAGGAACAGGAAAGACCACCTGCTCCAAGATACTTGCAAAAGCAGTCAACTGCCTGTCTCTCAAAGACGGAGATCCGTGCGGAGAATGTGAAGCCTGCAGGGGCATCGACAACGGCAGCATCATGGATGTTGTTGAGATAGATGCCGCCAGCAACAACGGCGTTGACGATATCCGCGCCCTGAGGGATGAAACGGTTTTCGCCCCGGCAGACGTTAAATACAGAGTATATATAATAGATGAAGTGCATATGCTCTCTATCGGAGCATTCAACGCACTTCTCAAAACGCTGGAGGAGCCGCCGCCGCATGTTATTTTCATACTTGCTACAACAGAGCTGCACAAGCTCCCTGCAACTATCCTTTCCAGATGTCAGAGATTTGATTTTCACCGTATCTCGCCGGATGATATCGCCGAAAGGCTCCGACTTGTGTGCGAAAAAGAAAACGTGCATATAGATGAAAACGCCTCTCTCCTGCTTGCAGGAATAGCCGACGGCGCGATGCGTGACGCTCTTTCGCTGCTCGATCAGTGTATGGGCAGGAGCGACAATATCACGGAGGAGCTCGTAAGGCGGACCGCAGGGCTTGCTGACAAAAGCCATCTCATATCCATGACGGATGCCTTCATAGAAAAGGATGCAGCAGCAGCCGTCTCCCTTATAGGAGAGCTTTATTCTCAGTCAAAGGATATGGCAAGACTGTGTGATGAGCTTGTCTCTCACTACCGCTCTATGATGCTCATAAAAACCATGAAAAAGCCGAGGGACATACTTGTTATGTCCGACGATGATTTCAGAAAAACAGAGGAACAGGCTGCAAAGCTGCCCCTTTCGGAGATCATTGACGGTATAGAAGCACTCCAGGGCGCATACGAAAAAATGCAGCGAGGCGCAAACCGCAGAGTTGAAATGGAAATGACTGCCGTAAGGCTCTGCAGCGAAAACAGCGGCAGTCGGACCGAAAGCGATCCTTCACTCATAAAACGCATAGAGGCGCTTGAAAGTGCCATAAAACAAGGTACCAAACCGGCATCGCCTGTTCTGCGTCAGCAGACGGCAACTCCGCTTCCCGCGCCCGTCCAGATGAAAAAGCCGAGCGCAGACACTATGGAGAAACTGAGAAAGAATGCCGTTCCTATGACTCAGTGGCCGGAGGTCATAGAGGAGATCAGAAAATCCTCAAAAACCATCGCCGCAGGCTTCGAGGGAAGCACGGCATATATCAGCGGAAAATACGTTCTCGTGGATTCTCCCAACGACATATGCTTTGATCTGCTCAAGGTCTCGTCTCAAAGGGAAAGCATGCGGCTTGCAATAAGGCAGGTAACGGGTCAGGAATACAAGCTCGGGCGCTACTCGTATCCCGATGAGGCAAAGGAGGACGATGCTCTTTCAGAGCTCGTAAAGGATCTGAATTCGGCAGGCATACCTGTTGACAAACAAAATAACAATAATTAACAATCGGAGGAAACAGAAATGAAAGCAAGATTACCCAAGGGCTACAGCAACGGCGGCGCAAACAACACCAATATCCAGCAGCTTGCGCGTCAGGCTCAGAAAATGCAGGAGGAAATGGACGCAGCTACAAAGGTACTGGATGAAAAGGAATACAGTGCAACTGCCGGCGGCGGCGCTGTTACGGCAACAGTAAAGGGCAGCCTTGAAATACAGAAGCTCGATATCAGCAAGGACGTTGTTGATCCCGAAGACATCGATATGCTTTCCGATCTTGTTATAGCTGCCGTAAACGAAGCTATCCGCAAGGCGCGCGATGAAAAATCCGAAACAATGGACAAGATCAGCGGCGGACTTAATGTTCCCGGTCTGTTCTGATCATGGCGGCATATAAATCTATCCCCTCTCTTGCCGTGCTTGTGGAGCAGTTTGAGCGTCTGCCCGGGATCGGGCACAAATCAGCCGAGAGGCTCGCATATCATGTACTGACAATGCCGAAGCCCGATGCTGATAAGCTTGTAAGCTCAATAAACACAGCAAGGGAAAAGATAAGATACTGCAGCGTATGCTGCAACCTGACTGACAGAGAGATCTGCTCGATATGTGCGGACGAGGAGCGCGACCGCTCCATAATCTGTGTTGTTGAGGAACCGAAGGATATCTTCGCCTTTGAAAAGACCGGAGAATTCAATATGACATACCATGTACTTCATGGTTGTCTTTCTCCTATGCAGAATATCGGTCCCGACGACCTGAGGATAAAGGAGCTGCTTGCGCGTCTGAAAGACGACAGCGTAAAAGAGGTGCTTATGGGGCTAAGCTCGACTGTTACGGGGGAAGCGACTTCGATGTATCTCAGCAAGCTTATTAAGCCTCTCGGCATCAGGGTAACAAGACTCGGCTTCGGTATTCCCGTAGGGGCTGATCTCGAATATGCCGATGAAGTAACAATAAAAAGATCTATCACCACGAGAACAGAACTGTAAAGGAGGCGCACGATGGCTAAGGAATCGACAAAGACCATAGCGCAGAACAAAAAAGCACATCACGATTACTTTGTCATCGAAAGCTTTGAAACAGGCATTGAGCTTTGCGGAACGGAGGTAAAATCCCTGCGTGAAGGCAGAGTGAACCTGAAGGACTCGTGGTGTACGATAGATGACGGTGAGCTGTGGGTAAAGGGAATGCACATAAGCCCATATGAGCAGGGCAATATTTTCAACCGTGACCCGATGAGAGTCCGCAGGCTTCTTATGCACAAGCGTGAGATAATGCGGCTTTACGGAACGGTCAAGCAGGAGGGCTACTCCCTTATCCCCCTTTCGCTTTATTTCAAGGGCTCGAAGGTCAAGCTTCAGCTCGGGCTGTGCAAGGGCAAAAAGCTGTATGACAAGCGCGCCGATATGGCTGAAAAAGCCGCAAAGCGCGATATTGAGCGCGCCATCAAAGAGAAAAACAGATAAAGCCACTCCACAATTTATATATGGGGATGTAATGGTTTCGACGGGGAATGTGAACATTGGCAAGCGGGCGGTGGCATTGCGGAACCACCTTAAAATCCGTAAATCTTTAAATAATAAACGACAGAAAAACACCTGTTGCTCTTGCCGCTTAATTAGGCAAGCGTCCTGACCGGGAGCACCACGTACCGGTCCGGGCGTCGATTTAGTGGTGAACGTGAATGCAGGAACGGCTCGGTCTGCATCACGGCTCAGAGCCTACCGAAGCGTACAGCCTGTTTGTCGGCGGTACGACGGGGGAATCCCAAAAGACAGACTGCGCCCGGAGAAAACCTTTGGGAAGGTTTCTCGGACAGGAGTTCGATTCTCCTCATCTCCACTCACGGAGCGTCAGACGAACCCCGGCGACGATCTACTTCGTCAGTCCGGTGTTTGTTCTGGCTATGTCGCTGCCGGAAAAGCGACGATAAAAAAATCAGGCACTCTGCTTTGCGGCAGGGTGCCTTTTTCTGCGTCTCGGTTTTTGCCGGGACGCTATTCTTTTGCCTCGGTATCTGGCT
>CADCPT010000165.1 GCA_902803385.1 uncultured Ruminococcus sp. | reverse complement strand
TCATATACGGTCTTGCCGTCAAATACATCGTAAAGCTTTGCGCCGCCGTCCGTATTGAAGCCAAGCTCAAAATCACTGCCGGAAAGGTTGAGGGCTATGTATATCGTTTCCCCTTCAAACTGACGCTTGAAAACAAGCTGCTCGTTGCGTATGACTGTGTTTGTAAAGCTTCCGTATTTCAGAGCCTTATACTTTCTTCTTACCGCGCCAAGACGGCATATATGGCGGTAGAGCGCGTTATCCTGAATATCGGAAACATTCACGCACGGGCGCAGAGGATAGTCATGATCTGTATTGTTCTTCATACCCTCTATTCCCCATTCGCTTCCGTAGTAAACGCTCGGAACGCCGGGCATAAAATATAGAGTCGAAAAGCAGTTTGCAATGTTTTCCTTTTCCTTTATTGTGCTCCCGATCCTGTTTACGTCGTGGTTGTCTACAAAATTATAGGTGTAGATATTGTGATAGATGCCGCCGTTTGCAAACTGGCGGTTTAGGGAATGAGCGATCTCGAAATAGTTGTGGTCGTTGTGGGATGAATAAATGCCCTTGTAGCATTCATAGTTTGTACAGGAATCGAGAAGATCAGGGTTTGCAAGACGTGCATAGTCGCCGTGGATTATCTCACCCATAAGCCAGAACTGATCATTGCGGCTCTTGCAGAAATGCTTCAGCTCGCGCAGGAAGTCCTGATCCATGCAGTATGCAACGTCAAGTCTCAGGCCGTCAATGCCGAATTTATCCATCCACATAGCGACAGCATCGAAAATATGACGTTTTACATCAGGGTGGCGGAGATTGAGCTTTACGAGGTCGTAATTGCCTTCCCAGCCCTCGTACCAGAAGGGGTCTCCCCAGGGGCTGTTTCCGCCGAAATTCAGGTTCTGGAACCATGAACAGTACGGAGAGCCCTGATGCTTTTCCTGAATGTCACGGAATGCCCAGAAGCCTCTGCCGACATGATTGAATACACCGTCAAGAACGACCTTTATTCCGTTTTCGTGGAGCTTTTCGCAGATATGAGCAAAGCTGTCGTTGTCGCCGAGTCGGTTATCTATATGATAGTAGTCGTTTGTATCATATCCGTGAGTTGTGGACATAAACACGGGTCCGAAATAAACGGCATTGACGTTCATTTCCTTAAGGTGCGGAATGAAGTCGATCACTTTGTCAAGACGGTAATTGAGCTTGCCGTCGTTGATCCTCGGAGCGCCGCAAAAGCCCAGCGGATAGATATGATAGAATACAGATTCGTTTACCCAGTACATAAAACTGATTTCCTTTCAAGATGGTTTTCTTTATGTTTGCCTCACATTTTGACCGAAACTATTCTCAGGTATTCAATGAAGCAACCTCAACAGTATAGCACACTTGAACAAGAAATGCAATAGTTTTTGTTGTTTTTTATAAGATTTTCACAATAAAATCATAGTGCGCCTTCCTTGCGGCGCACTTATTTTAAAGTGTTTTTTCAGGGGTGCCGGTCGCGCTGAAGGCGCGGTCGGGCAATCGGGTAAGTGGTAATCTGGCAGCTCCCGGATGGCGACAAAGCATATAAAGCTCAATAGTAAAAGCTGTGATCATCATCGTGATAATATCCGCCGTCATCATAGTAGCCGCCGTCGTCATAATAATCGTCGTAATAGTCTCCGTAATCTCCGTAATTGTAATAATCACCGTCGTAGAAATCTCTGCCGTAGCGGCCTTCATAGTTATAGCCGCTGTAATAATCCTCAGGATGACTTCTCAGGTTGACAGGCGGAGTCGTCCTCAGCCAGCCGTTGTAATCATCGTAGATATACCATGTTCCGCCGCGGTAGTAATAATAGTCTCTCTGATAGTAGTAATATCCTTCGCTTGTCGTATGTACATTTGAAAAAACATCGAACCAGTCAGAGTGGAAAAACAGTACGTAAAATATCCCGCCGACTATAGCAAGAGAAAAAAGTATGCCGAAAACCGAAACACATCCCTGCTGCAAAGGGTTTCGTCTCGGTGTTCCTCTGTTATTCATTCTGATATTCCTCCGTTTTATGTATTATGCAGCGGGATATGAAGCTTTTTACACTGCTTCATATCCTGCTTCCTTTACTGCATTGATGAGTGCAGACTTTTCGGCGCTGCCGGTTATCTCGGCATATTTGCCTTCGAGGTCAACGCTGACCTCACTTACGCCTTCAACGGCTTCAAGAGCCTTTTTTACATGAGCCACGCAGTGCTGACACATCATACCCTCGATCGAAAGCTTTACCTTTTTTTCCACGTTATTCACCTCCCTGACATTGACTTTATCCTGTTTATCATTGAGAACCGCGTTTTCAAAGCGGAAACGTCTGAGCCTCAGGGCATTTGTTACGACGCATACTGAGCTGAAGCTCATTGCCGCTGCGCAAAGCATCGGAGACAGCGTTATTCCTGCAGGGGCAAGCACCCCTGCGGCAACGGGAATACAGACTGCATTATAGAAGAATGCCCAGAAAAGATTCTGCTTTATCGTTCTCATAACGGCTCGGCTGAGACGAATTGTATTCACTATATCATACAGGTCGCTTTTCATGAGAACTATATCGGCGCAGTCCATTGCAATATCCGTTCCTGCTCCTACGGCGATCCCGACATCTGCCCGGGCAAGAGCCGGGGCGTCGTTTATTCCGTCGCCTGCCATTGCAGCCGACTTTCCATCTGCCAGAAGCTCTTCTATCTTTTTTTCCTTATCCGCAGGGTATACCTCCGCCATGATCTTTTCTATTCCGGCTGCCCTGCCTACAGCCTCGGAGGTTTTTTTGTTGTCCCCGGTCAGAAGGATCACATCAAGACCAAGCTTTTTCAGATCTGCCACCGCCTGTGCGCTTGTAGGCTTTATTGCATCTGCTGCTGCGATAATACCGATAAGCTCTCCGCTGTGCGAGAAATATACCGGTGTTTTACCTTCCACGGAAAGCCTGTCTCCGTATTTTGCAGCTTCCCCGGCGGCTTTGCCGCTTAATGTCCGGATGTTTCCTGCACATATCATTTTTCCGTTTATACGGGCGCTGATGCCCATTCCTTCGGTCTGGGAATAATTTTCGGCGGAGATGATCTCCGATTTTTCATTTTCCCCATATCGTACTATCGCTTCGGCAAGCGGATGACTGCTGTTTTTTTCAACAGAGCATGCAAGTGAAAGCAGTTCCTTCTTGCTGACGCCGTTGACGGCTATTATATCCGTGATCTCCGGTCTGCCGGATGTGAGCGTGCCTGTTTTATCCAGTACCACCGTATCGAGCCGTCCTGCCCGTTCGAGTGCATCTGCGGATTTTATCAGTATTCCCCCGGCAGAAGCGCGGCCTGTGCCTACCATTACTGCCGTGGGTGTAGCAAGACCCAGGGCACAGGGGCATGATATCACCAGCACTGATACGGCTGAGGTGACTGCCCTTGCAGTGCCGCCTCCTATGAGCAGCCATACGGCAGCAGTTATCAGAGCCGCAGCCATTACGAGCGGAACGAAAATGCCGCTTGCTTTGTCGGCAAGCCTTGCAATAGGTGCTTTTGATGACGTTGCATCGTCAACAAGCTTTATTATCTGCGCAAGAGCAGTATCAGCTCCGACCTTTTCAGCTTTCATTTCAAAATAGCCGCTGCGGCAGACAGTTCCTCCTGTTACCCTGTCGCCGACGGTCTTATCGGCAGGAATACTTTCTCCGGTAACAGCAGATTCATCTATTGCGGCACTTCCTTTTATAATAATACCGTCCGCTGCAACAGAACAGCCGGAGCGCACCGCAAGCGTATCGCCTGCCTGTACGTTTTCTGTCGGTATTTCGTATTCCTTTCCGTTTTTCAGGATCAGGGCTGTTTTAGGGGAAAGATCCATAAGCCCTAAAACAGCGTCCGTAGTTTTCTTTTTTGCTCTTGCCTCAAAGAATTTTCCGAGTGTGATAAGCGTCAGTATCATTCCTGCACTGTCAAAATACAGATTTTCTCCGAAGAAAGCGGCCTGAGCCGTCAAACCCTCAGAAAGAAAATATATAATGGCATATGCCGAGCATATGCTGTATATCAGCGAGGCACCGGAGCCGATGGCGATAAGCGAATCCATATTCGGCCTGAGCCGGAACAGAGCCGAAAAACCCCGGGTATAATATGAGGAATTGATAAATAGAATCGGAAATGTCAGAAGCAGCTCGGTCAGGGCAAGCACGCCGAGATTCTGTGTACCGCACAGAACGGAAGGCATCGGAAGAGAGAGCATATGTCCCATAGAAACATACATAAGCAATACGGAAAAAGCAGCAGAGGCTATAAGTCTTTTCAGCTTGTTTTTCATATCGCTGTCGGCATTATCCTTTACGGGAACGCCTGCTTCTTTTTTCCCGTTCTGCACAGAAGCACCGTAGCCGCTTTTTTCAACGGCGCTTATTATATCGCTGTCGGATAAAAGCTCCCCGTCATACTGCACAGCCATGCTGTTTTTCAGCAGGTTCACAGAAACATTCTCAACGCCGCTCAGCTGACCGACGCATTTTTCTACTCTTGCGGAGCAGGCGGCACAGCTCATACCTGTAATATTGAATTTCTGCTCCATAAATACCTCTCTTTACGAAAGACGTTTCATCAGCTCTATAACTTCGTCCATAGCCTCGGCATTGCCGTCCTTTATCTGATCTGCAACGCAGGTTTTAAGGTGGCTCTTCATAATTTCAGTGCCGAGGGCTTTAAGCGCACTTTCAGCCGCGGATATCTGGATAAGGATATCTCCGCAGTAGCGATTTTCATCTATCATGGTACGTATGCCGCCAAGCTGACCTGATATACGGTTAATGCGCTTGATAAGTGCGGTCTTTTCCGCATCGCTGCGCTGAGTCTTTTTGTATCTGCAGTTTTCACCCGTCGGGTCGCAGCTGCTGCAGCATTTGCTGTTATTCATTGTTTTCCTCCTGTTTACTTATTTTAACCCGGATCTGTAAAATTATAGATATGAGTGCGACTGCGCCTTCGGCACGATCATCATAAATGAGTTTCACGAATTCAGGTTTTGCTCTAAAACAATTATATACCCCCCTGGAGTATATGTCAAGAAAATTTTAAAAAGGTGTTGACAAACGTTAATAAGGGTGATATTATAATAATACGATAAATCATATCGGATTACTAAGTATTAAGAACAAAGGAGAGATCATTTATGTCAAAGATCTATAACAGCATCATCGAGCTTACCGGTAAGACCCCTCTGCTGAAGGCTGAAAGGTTTGCCTCAGAAAACAAGGCAGGCGCAAATATTCTTGCAAAGCTGGAGTATTTTAATCCGGCGGGCTCGGTTAAAGACAGGATAGCAAAGAACATGATAGAAAGCGCCGAAAAAAGCGGTATTCTCAAGCCCGGCGCAACGATCATCGAGCCGACGAGCGGCAACACCGGTATCGGTCTTGCAAGCGCAGCGGCGGCAAAGGGCTACCGTGCTATACTTACGATGCCTGAGACCATGAGCGTTGAAAGAAGAAATCTTCTTAAGGCTTACGGTGCAGAGATCGTTCTTACAGAAGGCTCAAAGGGAATGAAGGGCGCTATCGCAAAGGCTGAGGAGCTTAAAAAGGAGATAGACGGAGCTGTTATTCTCGGTCAGTTCGTTAACCCGGCAAATCCGCAGGCGCATTATGAAACAACGGGACCTGAGATATGGGAAGATACCGACGGCAAGGTCGATATATTTGTTGCAGGCGTCGGCACAGGCGGCACGCTCAGCGGAACAGGACGTTATCTCAAGGAGAAGGATCCGGATGTCAGAGTCGTTGCAGTTGAGCCGGCTTCATCACCTGTTCTTTCCGAAGGAAAGGCTGGTCCGCACAAGATCCAGGGCATAGGCGCAGGCTTTGTGCCTGATACACTTGATACAGGCATATATGATGAGATAATACCTGTAGAGAACAATGATGCCTTTGAAGCTGCAAGGGAATTTGCACGCAAGGAGGGCGTACTTGTAGGTATTTCAAGCGGTGCTGCACTGCATGCAGCTCTTGTGCTTGCATCGAGAGAGGAAAACAAGGGCAAGAACATTGTAGTTATTCTGCCTGACACAGGAGAGCGTTATCTTTCAACAGGACTTTATCAGTGATCGCACCTATTATAGTATTGACGGGTAAATAGCGGCAAAGCAGCCATTTACCCGTTTGATCTATATAAAAGGGATTGCCGCAAAATAAGGATTTTGACAACAACCCGATCAATTCTATATTTTTAGTGCATCCGAAGGAAGTGCCCTGGGGAGTGCGCCTACCTTGCGGCGCACTTTTTTATAGTGTTTTTTTAAGGGGTGCCAGGCGAAAAGCGCCTGGCACCCCTTAAAAAACAAATTTTAACCGCCCGGTCGCGCCGGAGGCGCGGTCGGACGGACGGGCAGTGTAAATGCAACAGAGCCTTTAAAAATCTTAGCCTTTGAGAACGCTCAGCAGTACGCCGGCAGCGACAGCTGAACCGATAACACCTGCAACATTCGGACCCATTGCATGCATGAGCAGGAAGTTGCCGGGATTTTCCTCCTGGCCGACCTTCTGAGAGATACGGGCAGCCATCGGAACCGCAGAAACGCCTGCGGAACCGATAAGCGGATTTACCTTTCCTCCGGTAGCCTTGCACATTATTTTTCCGAAGATAACGCCGCAGGCAGTAGCGAGACAGAAGGCAAACAGACCGAGTGCAACGATTCCGAGGGTCTGCCATGTCAGGAACAGTTTGCCTGAAGCAGTAGCTCCTACGGTAACGCCGAGGAAGATGGTGATTATGTTCATAAGCTCGTTCTGAGCTGTTTTGTTGATACGGTCAACAACGCCGCTTTCCTTGAAGAGATTGCCGAGCATCAGCATTCCGACAAGCGGAGCTGCATCTGGAAGGAGAAGCGATACGATAACGACAACGATAACCGGGAACAAGATCCTTTCAAGCTTTGAGACAGGACGAAGCTGACCCATAACTAT
Organism: uncultured Ruminococcus sp.; assembly: GCA_902803385.1. Taxonomy (GTDB): domain Bacteria; phylum Bacillota; class Clostridia; order Oscillospirales; family Acutalibacteraceae; genus UBA1213. The sequence goes on along the minus strand of CADCPT010000165.1, from coordinate 3,064 downwards.
CGAGCGTTCCTTCTTTGTTGTAAGCAGCCTCATAATAGGCGGCTGGATTATCGGAACGAGAGCCATATACGAATATGCCGCAACGGCGATAGGCCCGAGAAGTTCAGGCGCAAGCTTTGTGGTTACGAATATTGCCGTAGGACCGTCTGCACCGCCGATGATGGCGATAGAGCCTGCCTGCTCCGGAGTGAAGCCAGCTTCCGGAAAAACAAGACCTATACAGGTAGCGATAATGAACGTAAGGAAAATGCCGATCTGAGCGGCAGCGCCAAGAATAAAGCTTTTGGGGTTCGCAATAAGGGGACCGAAATCCGTCATACAGCCGATACCGAGGAAGATAAGCGGCGGATAGATTCCGAGCTTAACGCCCTGATACAGATAGTAGAACAGTCCTCCGTACTGAGTACAGTTGTAATAGGTAACACCGTTATAAACAGTCGTCGTGTAGGTGGACGGGTCAAGGTTTCTTGCAAGCACTTCAGCTTCTGTAAGCATTTCTGTAGTCGGAAGACCCATAATGCCCGGAAACAGATTCACAAGGCACATACCGAAGGCTATCGGAAGCAAAAGCAGCGGTTCAAACTGATACTTAATAGCAAGCACCATCAGACAGAATGCAACAAGAACCATAACGTAGTTTTGCCATGTAAGCTGCATAAAGCCCGAATCGCTCAGCAGATGAATGATTATCTGCCATAGCTGGTTTAATATTTCCATTTGTCAACTTCCTTTCAAAGATAATTCTGTCCGGTCAGAAAGGTCTTGTACCATCAAACGCACCTGCGGCGGACCATGCCGAACGGGCGGATCTTGTGCGGCGCACAGCTTTGATCTTGTGCGGCCGTTCGCCGTACACAGCATCTACTGCGGCAGCAATGACAGCAATTATCTCTCCGGGAATTTCGTCATCCTCCGGTTCAGAGGAGGGATCAGCCGCCGGCGTTGCCACTGGCTCCGGCTGAACGTTTTTCTGTTCTTTTTTCTTATCGAGGGCATTCTGCACCGCTACGATAATACTGCTGTAAAGGCTGACAACGATTATCAGCAGAATGAGCACAACAAAAACAACGATGAATCCCGCAAGAAGAAGAATAAAAGCCTGCATCAGATTATCCATTTCATTTCCTCCTGCTGTTTACGCGTACAAACGCAAATATATGTTAATTGTATCATAATCACACAGAAAATTCAAGCTCTCACAAGAGGTTTTTTGTCATATTTTGCTTGCCCCCGGCGTGCCGCCGGTGTCGTTTCGCGCTGTCGCTCACTACGTTCGCTCTTATTGGACACTCCGGTATCAATGCCGCGCACCTGTTTTCGCCAATTCTGATCCTACGACTTGCTCGCGCCGGCGTGCCGCATTACAAAGTGCGCCTGCCCTACGGCGCCAGCGTGCCGCAGGTGTCATTTCGCGCTGTCGCTCACTACGTTCACTCTGAATCAGTATCCGAAAGCTTCTTGCCGCAACTGTGCATTCTGTGTACGACCGTCCGCCCGACCGTGCCTTCGGCGCGACCGGGCGGCTAAAAATTTGTTTTTTCCAGGGGTGCCAGGCGCTTCGCACCTGGCACCCCTAAAAAAACACTATAAAACGTGCACCGCAGGGTAGGCGCACCCTCAGTGCACTTCTTTCGGGTGCGCTTGACCAATTTTAAGGGGGCTGCGAATATTTTCACAGCCCCTGATGGTTTATAGATCATTTTATAAGCGCGCAGACAGCGTCGCCCATTTCAACAGTTGATACCTTCTTTGTTCCCTCTGTCCAGATATCAGGCGTTCTTGTCGTCTTGAGCACCTCGGCAACGGCAGCCTCGATAGCGTCTGCTGCGGCAGCTTCGTCAAGAGAATAGCGCAGCATCATTGCAACGGACAGAATAGTAGCAAGCGGATTTGCAATGCCCTTGCCTGCAATATCAGGAGCAGAGCCATGAATAGGCTCATACATTCCGAGCTTCGTGCTGTTGAGCGAAGCGGATGCCAGCATACCGATAGAACCGCTTATCATTGAAGCTTCATCGGAAAGGATATCTCCGAAAATATTGGAGGTAACGATAACATCGAACTGCTTCGGGTTACGTACAAGCTGCATAGCGCAGTTGTCAACATAAAGGTGGTTGAGCTCGACCTCCGGATATTCCTTTGAAAGCTCTATCATCGTCTTTCTCCAGAGCCTTGAGGAATCAAGAACATTCGCCTTGTCAACGCTTGTAAGCTTCTTGTTTCTCTTCATTGCCATATCAAAGGCAACACGGCCTATGCGCTCGATCTCTTTTACATTGTACTTTTCAGTATCGTAGGCGGCTTCAACGCCGTCCTCTTCAAAATTGCCGCGCTTGCCGAAATAGATACCGCCGGTAAGCTCTCTTACGATCATGATATCCATAGCATCGCCTATGATATCAGCTCTGAGGGGTGAGCTTTCACGCAGAGGCTCAAAAATAACAGCAGGGCGAAGATTAGCGAAAAGTCCGAGTGCTCCCCTTATACCGAGAAGGCCTGCTTCTGGACGGTTGCTGCCGGGCTGAGTATCCCACTTGGGACCGCCTACTGCGCCGAGCAGAACGCTGTCGCTTGCCTTACACTTGTCTATAGTCTCCTGCGGAAGCGGAACGCCTGTTGCGTCTATTGCACAGCCGCCGAGAAGTGCGTCGTCATATGTTACGGAAAAGCCGTATTTTTCTGCAGTTACATCAAGGACCTTTACAGCCTCGCCTACGATCTCAGGACCGATACCGTCACCGCGAAGAAGAGTTATCTTATAGTTTTTCATTTTTATATCTCCTTATGATCTCAATTGCGCTTTTAGCACCATAAATATTATAATGTCATTATCCCTGTTCGTCAAGCAGTTTTTTGACGCAGTGCCCTGCGTGCAACCGCAGAATGTGCATAAGAGCCGGTCAGAAAACCTCATTGTCCGAAAAAACAAAACTCACATAAACACCGTATCACAGGCATCTATGTGAGTTCTGTTTACGCGGAGGACAAGGGATTTGAACCCTCGCGCCGGTTTCCCGACCTACTCCCTTAGCAGGGGAGCCCCTTCACCACTTGGGTAATCCTC
>CADCPT010000164.1 GCA_902803385.1 uncultured Ruminococcus sp. | reverse complement strand
GTCCCCCGGGTCTCGCCTGCCGGCTCGGTCGGCGCTGCTGCTGCGCAGCGGTGTCCACAGGACACCCGCGCCCTCTAAGGCGGCGGGTGCCATACGTCCGTCGGTGGCGGGTCAGGATCCCCCACCGACGCCCGTAGGAGCAAATGCCCCCCGACGTCTGCCCCAGGCGTTGCTCGCTCCGATCAAGCGAGCTTGTCGGAGCTTTGTTCCTTGTTTAAAAACACTTAATTAATATTATACTTTTATTTTTTCTTTTGTAAATAGTTATTGGCAAAAATTATCAGGAAAAAGTTTATGATTACAGCATTTAAATAAGAATGACATTTTTTTATGTTGATAAATTCCGGACAGGGTACTATAATAGGGATAATCAAAAAAGGAGGACGAAAAAATGGAAGGTACGGTGCAGTTCATCTCTTTCTGCCTGAGGATCGCTACTCCGTTTATGGCGCTTATAGTCGTGCTGCTCTGCTTTGCTTCTCTCAGGGGGAGCCGCCGCCGTGAACAGCCCCTTATGATGCTTAGAGACATCCAGAATGATATCGACTATCCCGTTCTCTACTGGGAAAACTCTATCGGCAGGAGCCGCGGATGTGATATAAGGCTTTCTGATATGACGGTGTCGAGGGATCATGCAGTCCTTCTGAGAAGGAACGAGGGCTGGTTCATTACCGACACGGAATCGAGAGCCGGGGTCTACGTTAACAACGAAAAAGCCGAGGACAGATGTCCGGTATCTGTCGGCGACAGGATAACTCTCGGCACTACCATACTTACCCTGCGGAGAGCAGGAGAGGCAGGATCCGGAGCTGTTCGCAGAACTGTAAAAAACACGATCCCCTCGGCGCTTATGCTTTCACTTATCACGCTGTATATCTCCGTTCTGACTATACAGATAATTCTTAACACAGGGGACGCTTTATGCGTCGTATGTGCTGCCGGTTTTACTGCGGTAATGTGGGTTTTCTATGCGTTATCGTCTCTCCTGTTCAAACGGCCGAATATCGAGCTGGAAGCCCTTGCTATGCTGCTGACGGGAACCGGTATAATGGTATCTTCCGCGCACAACATCAGGCAGTCATACGTTCAGCTTGCGGCATTCGTTGTCGGACTGTGCATTTATTCCTTTATCCTGTGGTTTATAGAGCGACCCGACAGAGTAAATAAATGGTATATCGCAATTTCTGTCTGTGCGCTTTTGCTGCTTGCATCCACGCTTGTGCTGGGAAGCACTATAAACGGTGCAAAAAACTGGATCATACTCGGACCCGTGTCGATACAGCCGTCAGAGTTCGCAAAAATAGCATATATCTTCGTGGGCGCTTCCACACTTGATGTTCTGCAGACGAGAAAAAGCCTTACGCTTTTCATTATAATGTCGTTTCTGACTATCGGGCTTCTTGTACTTATGAGTGATTTCGGTTCGGCGGTCATTTTCTTTGTGACTTTCCTGATAATTGCATTTATGCGTTCGGGAGATCTGAAAACCGTTATCCTTGCCGTCACAGCGGCAGGGCTCGGAGTCGTTATAATGCTGACAGTCAAACCCTATATAGCCCAGCGCTTTGAGGCGTGGGGGCATGTCTGGCAGTATGCGGACAGCTCAGGTTATCAGCAGGTCAATTCTCTTATTTATTCCGCAAGCGGCGGAGTTTTCGGGATGGGTATCGGAAAAGGCTGGCTGCAGAATCTTTTTGCATCGGAAAACGACCTTGTTTTCTGTCTTATCTGCGAGGAATGCGGCTGCTTCCTTGCTCTTCTGATCGCTGCGGTGATCGGAGGATTCATGCTTTATGCGCGCGCTCTTGCAACAAGGAGTCGCTCGACCTTTTATTCCATTTCAGCCTGCTCCGCTGCAGGTCTGCTGGTTTTTCAGGCATCGCTGAATATTTTCGGCGTTACCGATATACTGCCCCTTACCGGCGTTACCCTGCCGTTTGTAAGCTACGGCGGTTCGTCTCTTGCAGCTTGCTGGGGGCTTCTTGCCTTTATCAAGGCGGCGGATGAACGTACATATGCACGCCGACGTAAGCATAAGGAAACGGCGTCAAACAATCGCCAAAGAGTCGCATATGAGGAAGAATACGTCGAGATATGATCTCTGCACCGATCACGCAGGAGGATGATGAAAATGAGAAAAACAAGATCACGTTCTTTTCCGGTGCTGCTAATGACGCTGGCGTTTTTTGCCGGACTGATATATTTTGCCGCAAATCTTTATGTTCACAGCTCGGAATGGTCCTCTATGCCGCAGAATGCTCACCTTGCGAGCAGCACAGGCCTTGAATATGCCGGCACTATAAAGGATCGCCGCGGCGTTGTTCTTGCTCAGAGCGTAAGAGGCAAAAGGGTATATAACGAAGATGAGGAAATACGCAAGGCTTGTCTGCATGTTGTGGGGGATAACAGTACGAATATCGGAACGGCGGTGCAGACTGTTTTTCGCTCGGAGCTTTCCGGATACAATTTCGTTTTCGGACTGGGTGCGCCCGAAGGGATGAACAGCGGAGCCGATATCACCCTTACCATTGATTCTCAGGTTCAGAAGGCTGCCCTTGAAGCCCTCGGCTCGAACAGAGGGGCAGTTGTTGTGTACAATTACCTTACAGGCGAGATAATCTGCCTTGCCAGCACACCGACCTACGACCCGGAAAACAGACCCGAGGATATAGAAACAAATCCAGAATATGAAGGCGCATATCTTAACCGCGCGCTTTCTGCTTCATATCCGCCGGGATCGACCTTCAAGCTCGTTACCGCATCAGAAGCTCTGGAGGACATTCCGGGGTCGGAGGATATGCATTACAACTGCACGGGAACGGACATTATCGGCGGCAAGGAAATGACCTGCTTTGAGGTCTCGGGCGATGTCGATATGGCTGACGCTCTTATGTATTCGTGCAACGGCTATTTCGGAAGGATGGCGTTGAAGATCGGCAAAAAAATGATGACCGCCCGCGCAGAGATGCAGGGCTTTAACAAGAATCTGAGCTTTGACGGTATCGAGACCGCAAGCAGCAGCTACAACGTTTCGGACGCTGACGAAAACGAATTTGCATGGTCAGGCGTGGGTCAGTACAAGGTCCTGGAGACGCCGATAAATATGGCAGTGCGTTCGGCGGCTATAGCAAACGGCGGAACGCCCGTAATGCCAAGGCTCATCAAAAGCATGAACGGGATAGTAAGTCCGCTTGTCAATGTCGGAAAAACAACTCTCGGAGACGAAATGATGAGCCGTAAGACCGCTGAAAAGCTCAGTGATATGATGGACAGGACAGCACGTGAGTATTACGGCAAATCCTATTTGTGCGACAAGCTTGATATATGTGCCAAAACAGGCACCGCCGAGGTAGGCGGCGGAGAAAAAGCGCATGCCTGGGTGACGGGCTTTGCGAAGGACGAGGACTGCCCGATAGCTTTTTCTGTTATCGTAGAGCATGGAGACAGCAGCTTCTATGCAGCGATACCTGCGGCTTCAAAGGTGCTTGATGCCACAGCGGACGCTTTCAGAGCAAGGAAATAACTTTTATATTGCTGTGCTTTTTAAGGGGCTGTTCTGAAAATGCCGATTTTCATTCATGCGGCGATAAGCATCATGTTGGTCTGTGATAAAATTCGCAGCCACAATTGTATAATTCCCGTGCGCTTACCTTGCAGCGCACTTAATTAATAGTGTTTTTTCAGGGGTGCCGGGCGCTTGCGCACGGCACCCCTGAAAAAAACAAATTTTTAGCCGCCCGGTCGCGCCGAAGGCACGGTCGGGCGGACGCAGCAGTGTTAATGCGGCAGCCTCCTCTGAAAAAACACTCTTTTAAAAGCACTAATTCGTTGTCTAAAAGTATTGTTAATTCCGCTGTTTTGTGGTAAAATATAATGGAGTATAAAAACGACTGGAGATGTTTCAATGTCTGATTTTTCATGCAGAGGTATTTGCAGCGGAGTTAATTTCGCAAGCATAACCGACGACCGCTTTAAAAGGGGCAGACTCGGCGCAACTCTGATAGTGCCGCTTTCTCACGAAACAGCGGCAGCAAACGCCCTGCTTTCATACGTTCTTACAAGATCCTGTAAGAAATATCCGGATTTTACCGCTCTCAACCGTAAGCTTGACAGCCTCTACGGCGCGGCTCTCTATCCGTCGGTGCGCCAGTTAGGCGACTGTCAGGCGCTTACCGTTGCCGTTGTAGGACTTGACGACAGATATGCTCTTGACGAAGGCTCACTTTCATCCGAGCTTGCGGATCTGCTTTGTTCGATAATATTTGAACCGAATATGACCGACGGCCTGTTTTCAGAGGAGGATGTCGAGCAGGAAAGGCGTGAGCTTATCGAGGGCATAGATGCTGAATATAACGAAAAAAGAGCCTATTCCATAAAAAGATGTATCGAGATCATGTGTAAGGATGAGCTTTATTCCGTAGGACGAGTCGGCAGCAGGGAAGAAGTCGAAAAGGTCACACGGGAGGACGTTGCACATGCGTGGCAGTCGCTCCTGAAAAACGCAAGAGTCGAGCTTACAATGCTCGGCAATACTGCGCCCGATGCTGCATTTGACCGCTTTGCAGGCTATTTTGCGGACAAGCCGAGAAAACCGCACCTTCCGCGCCCGGAAAACATTGTTCCCGGGGAATTGAAAAGGGTGACGGAAACGGATGATGTTGTACAGTCCAAGCTTGTAATGGGGCTTCGCTACAGGATACCGGAGACCCGTGAGGACAGGATGGCTTGTTCGCTTATGTCCGTTATACTGGGCGGAACGCCGAGCGCAAAGCTTTTCCTGAATGTGCGTGAAAAGCAGAGCCTTTGCTACTACTGCGTCAGCACCGTTGACAATGCAAAGGGTATCATGCTCATAGACAGCGGCGTTGAGACCGAAAATATCGAAAAGACCGAAAAGGCAATAAATGAGCAGATAGAAATAATGAAGGGCGGCTGCATAACCGAGGACGAATTCAGCGCTGCAAAGCTTGCGCTCAAAAACGCTTATTATTCGTCGCTCGACAGTCTGGCAGCTCTTCAGAGCTACTATATCAGCGGTGTTCTCTATAAGGACAGCATGTCTCCGCGCGAGGCGGCGGCTCTTGTGGACAGCATCAGCCTTGAAAGAGTTCTCGGTGCATGTGATACGCTGAGGGCGGATACGGTCTATTCCCTTGTCGGAAACTGAGAAAGAGGTGCGGTATGAGCTTTAAGAAAACAGAAAACAAAAGACTCGGAGAGGAATACTATTCCCTTGACCACAGCTCCGGGCTTAGAATGATCGTATACCCCAAGAAGGGCTTCAATTCAATATATGCAACTATGGGAACAAGATTCGGCTCGGTCTATTCTCATTTCGTCAGCGGCGGCAGGGATATAATCGTCCCCGACGGAACCGCACATTACCTCGAGCACAAGCTCTTTGAAAGCGAAGACGGCGATGCTTTTTCAAAATACGCCAAGACCGGAGCCTCTGCAAATGCCTATACTTCGTTTGATCAGACCTGCTATCTCTTTTCCTGCACGGATAACTTTGAGGAATCCCTCGGGATACTTATAGACCTGATCCAGTCGCCGTATTTTACCGACGAGACCGTCGCAAAGGAGCAGGGGATAATCTCACAGGAGATAAAGATGTATGACGACAGCCCCGACTGGCGCGTAATGATGAACCTTCTGCAGAGCATGTACCATAGCCACCCGATAAATATAGATATCGCCGGAACGGTGGAGACCATAGCGAAAATAACGCCTCAGGTGCTTTATGACTGCTATAACAGCTATTATAATCTTCATAATATGGTGCTTGTTGTTGTCGGAGGAGTTGACCCGGAGGATGTTCTCAGGGTAGTTGATGAAAAAATAAAGCCCTGCGCCCCTGTTGATACAAGAGTAGTTTTCCCGGATGAGCCTTACGGGGTCGTGCGCAGCTATACGGAGCAGCGGCTTCCGGTCGCGGTCTCTCAGTTTGAGCTTGGCTTCAAGGAACGTTATCCCGGGGATTTTGCAAGCTCGCGCGATCTTATCTGCACGAGTATGATACTAAGTGCCTTTGCCGGAGAAAGCTCTGAGCTTTACCGCAGGCTATATGACGAAAAGCTGATAAACTCCACCTTCGGAACGGAATATCTCGAGGGTCCCGGCTACCGTGCGGTGCTTTTCTCGGGAGAATCGGCAAACAGCGTCCTTGCATCAGAGATGATGAACGACGCAGTAAGAAAGCTGCATAAAAACGGCATTTCCGAAGAGGATCTGGAACGTGCCCGCAAGGTGACCTACGGCAAGCTCGTTGCAGGGCTTGACAATAACCGATCCATCGCATCTGAGCTTGTAAACGGAGCTTTTACGGGAAGGGAGCTTTTTGAATCCGCCGAGGCTGTCGCATCGGTGACTGCGAAGGATATCAACAAGAGGATAAGCGAACAGCTTGACCCTGATAACTGCTGCCTTTCGGTAGTAAAGGGAATAGAATGAGCATACTGACCGGCAGTATGCGAAAGGAGAAGGAAAAATGTATCATGTCAGCTTTCCGGGACTCGGACTTTCAATGGAGGTCGATCCCGTAGTTGTCACAATAGGGAATTTCAATATATACTGGTACGGTATAATTATAGGTGCGGGTTTTATACTTGCGCTGATTTTCGGCATTGCGAATCTCAAGCGCTTCGGCATAAACGGAGACGCTTTTTACGACTGTGTTCTTTTCGGTCTGGTAGCCGGTATTGTCGGCGCAAGGCTTTTCTACGTTATTTTCCGCTGGGATTTCTATTCTCAGGATCCGATGAAGATATTTGCCGTTCACGAGGGCGGACTTGCGATCTACGGCGGAATAATCGGCGCGGTAGGCGTGGGATGCCTTGTGGCAAAGATAAAGAAGGTCAATATCCCGGCGCTCCTCGACCTTGCCGGAATGGGTTTCCTGATCGGTCAGGGTATAGGCAGATGGGGCAATTTTGTCAATCAGGAGGCATTCGGCACAGAGACCTCTCTCCCGTGGGGAATGGTCAGTGAAAATACCGGCGGACTTGCAGTTCATCCCTGCTTTCTGTATGAATCTGTATGGTGCCTTCTGGGATTCGGTCTGCTGTTTCTTGTCAGTCTGAAATGGCGTAAGTTCGACGGTCAGATATTTCTGATGTATCTTGTATGGTACGGTCTTGAAAGAATGGTCGTGGAAGGACTGAGAACGGACAGCCTTATGACCCCCTTCCTGAACCTGAGAGTATCACAGATAATATCGGGAGTTCTGGTGATAGTCGGCGTTGTCCTTCTTATCAGAGGATTTATAAAAGCCAGAAACGCACCGAAGCTTCACACGGAATACTGACGGAGAATCGTTTCCATATAAAGCAAAGGAATTGAAAAGATATGAAAACAGGAGAAGCTAACGAAAGGGTAATAAAGCTGAAAAGCGTTCATAATGCCAGACAGTTTGCCGGGATAATAAACAAAAACGGCAAGACCGTCAGAGCCGGGCTTATGAGGAGCGCCGCTTTCGACAGGATAAGCCGCCGCGATTTTGAGCGGCTCAAAAACGAATACGGACTTACCAAGGTGATAGATCTGCGCACTGACGAGGAAACGGAACGCAAGCCTGACAGAAGATGCGAGGGCGTGGAATATGTTCATATCCCGATAATCTCCGAAAGGATGCTCGGCATAAGCCGTGAAAGAAGAATGTCCAATACGGAGATACTCAATTCACTTCCGGATATGAGGGATATGTACCGCACCCTTGTTACTGAGGACAGCTGCCGCAGGAATATCGCACAGGTGCTCAGGAACATTATGGATCATCGCGAAGGAGCGATAATGTGGCACTGCACCGCCGGAAAGGACAGATGCGGTCTGATTTCGGCGATCGTGCTTTTTATGCTTCAGGTCGATGATGAAACGATACTCAGCGATTATCTTCTGACAAATGACGACCCCGGTCAGCGCGGCTACGGCTACAGTCTCGCGATTCTTCTTATGGGCGGCGGCACGGAAAAAGCCAAGGCGGTAAGACGTATGTTTACGGCAGATAAGGAATTCATCTCCGCCGCCGCGAAGGCGATAGCAGAATCATATAAGGATATGGATGATTTTATAGAAAACGGTCTCGGTATCAGCCGGGATGAGATAGAACAGTTCAGAGCATATGCTCTTGCGTGAGCTTGCGGAGGTGACACCTTATGAGCGAGGAAAAGCGTTTTTCGGGAGAGAAGGAAACGATAAAAGAAAAATTTGAACGTCTGAAAAACAATGTTTTCGGAAATTCGCCGCGCGCGGCAGAGGGCGTTTACGGTCCCCCGTCGTATTTTGGCCTTTCAGGCGATAACGGCCCGGGAATTAACAAACCGATATCCGCAGGTGAAGCTTCGGAAGCAGAGAAAAATACAGAAAGGGAGTGCGAAGCTGATGGAGAATAAACGTTTTAAAAAGAAGGGCATATTTTCGGCTATTGCTGCTGCGGCAGCGGCGGCGACATTCATACCGGGATGCTCTGCAGCCGTACCTGAGACGGTATACGGTCCGCCGCCCCTGCCGGAATCAGACAGCTCTGTTAAAAGCAACTCAGCAAGCAGCTATAAGCCGTCCGACAATGTAAACGAGGATGTTTACGGGCCGCCTGAATGGTTTGAAGGCGGCAAGGAAGAAAGTCCGGATGGTTCCGAGGAGGAAGCGGAGCTCCCTGAGGATTCACTGAATGAGTATGATCCTTCCGATAATTTCATCCCCTGTGTTTACGGTCCACCGGAAATGTTTGAAAGCGCAGTTGACGCAGAATCAGATACAAAACAGAAATCAGATGATGCGGGAATGCCATCCGGAGAATTTGACCCCGAAGACAATGCCAATGCAGCGGTTTACGGTCCTCCTGAATGGTTTGAATGACGGGGTGGCGGCAATGTATGAGAAAATAAAGACAGACCATCTTAAAGCGCTGCATGAATACAAGAAAAAGCTCAGGAAAAGCCCGGAGCTTAAATTTCTGTTTTTTGAGCTTACCATGCGCTGCAATGAGCGGTGCCGCCACTGCGGAAGCTACTGCGGCGATGTCACCTCGGAGGAGCTTTCGCCCGAAGTATATTACAGGTTGATGGAGCAGGTAAAGGAAAGGTACAAAAAGCTTCCTATGCTTTGTATAACCGGAGGCGAGCCTCTGCTCAGAAAAGAGCTTTTCGAGATAATGAGCTATGCGCATAAGCTCGGATACACCTGGGGTATGACCTCGAACGGCACGCTGATAACCAGGGAAACGGCAAAAAAGCTGAAGGAAGCCGGAATGAATACCATTTCCGTCAGCATAGACGGCCTTGAAGAGACTCACGACAGCTTCCGCAGAACTCCGGGAGGGTTCAGGAAGGCTGTTGAAGGGGTCAAAAACCTTCTGGAGCAGGATTTTGAAGCTGTTCAGATAACGACCGTCGTCACAAAGAAAAACATTGACCAGCTTGATGAGCTGTTTGAGCTTATGACGGAGCTTGATGTGGATTCTTGGAGGGTCATCAATATCGAGCCTATAGGCAGGGCGCTGTCACTTGACGGCTATACGCTTTCTCCTGAGGAGTACCGCCGTATGTTTGACTATATTGCGGAAAAGCGCCGCGAGGGCTATCCCGTTATGTACGGTTGTCAGCATTATTTGGGACTGCAGTATGAATCCGAAGTAAGAAGCTGGTATTTTCTGTGCAATGCCGGGGTATATACGGCAAGCATACTTGCAAACGGCGATGTTATGGGCTGCCTTGATATCGAGCGCCGCCCTGAGACGATAGAGGGAAATATACTCCGCGATGATTTTATAGATCTGTGGGAAAACCATTTTGAGATCTACCGCGATCCTCTGTGGAGGAAAAATGAAAAATGCGCTGCCTGCGACGCAAGGGATTTTTGCGAGGGCGGAGCATATCACAGCTGGAATTACGACGAAAACAGACCTATGGTCTGCTTCAAGGATGTGCTTTTCTGAAAGCCCGGGGATCAGCCCGGCATAAGTCAGTATGGGGAGGGTGATGAGATGGAGGAAAAAAGAATGATCTTTGACGAGGGAACGGAACTGCTCGATCTGGCTTTTTCGGCTGAGCTGAAGGTGCTTGCCGGCTTTGCGGTGCTCTGCTGCCTCATTTTCCTTCCGGCAGGAGATGTGTATTTCGGAGGAGTACTTTTTCTCTGTGTTTTGTTTATTCCCATACTCATTGCCGGGATAGTGCTTCTGATAAAGGATCCTGCTCTTCTGAAGAGGAGAATAGACGGGAAGGAGAAGGAAAAGACCCAGCGCGGAGTTGTTGCGCTTTCGGGGCTTATGTTTCTGGGAGGATTCCTTCTGTGCGGATTTGACCACCGTTTTTCCTGGCTTCCGATGCCCGGATGGGTAAGTATAACGGCGGCAGTGATATTTCTTGTCGGCTACGGTATGTATGCCGAGGTAATGAGGGAAAACACATATCTTTCGCGCACGATAAAGGTCGAGGAGGATCAGAAGGTCATCGATACCGGTATGTACGGTATCGTCCGTCATCCGATGTATCTTGCTACGGTGATAATGTTCCTTATGATACCGCTCATACTCGGTTCCCTTATCGCTCTTCCGGTGTTTCTGATCTATCCCTTGCTTATGGCTGTGCGCATAGGCAATGAAGAAAAGGTGCTCTGCCGGGAGCTTCGCGGCTACAGGGCTTATAAAAAGAAAGTAAAATACAGAATGATACCTTTTGTCTGGTGAAGTCTGTTACCCGAGTTCCTTGAATTGTTTTTGACCATGTTCCCCTTTTTCCGCGCGCATTTCGTGCGGCGTTTTCGAGGGGAAGGCGGACAGGGAAAGCCCGCCCTGTGAGTGACATTTATTATAATCGGGCAATATTGTCAAAAATCAGTTTCACCGATCCGGGTGTAATATATAACATAATGAAGGAGAAGAATTATGGCAAAGCTTATAAGCGGCAAAGAGGTCTCTGCAAAGGTAAGAGCAGAGGTAAAAGAGGAATGTGAGGCACTGAAGGCTAAGGGTATACGCCCCGGTCTTGCGGTAATAATCGTGGGTGACGACCCGGCTTCGAGGGTATATGTAAACAACAAGAAAAAGGCCTGCGCCGAGGTCGGATTCGTTTCTGAGGAATACGCCCTTCCGGAGCAGACCTCACAGGAGGAGCTTATCGCTCTTATCGGAGAACTGAACAGCAAGCCTGAAATAAACGGCATACTCTGTCAGCTTCCGCTTCCGAAGCATCTTGATGAGAAGGCTGTTATCAATGCCATATCTCCGATGAAGGATGTGGATGCGTTCCATCCGTCGAATGTCGGCAGGATAATGATAGGCGATTATCATTTCCTTCCCTGCACTCCGGCAGGGGTTATGGAGATGATAAAAAGTGAGGGCATAGAGGTAGCCGGAAAGAACTGCGTTGTTATAGGGCGAAGCAATATCGTGGGCAAGCCCATGGCTATGCTGCTGCTGCATGAAAACGGAACTGTTACCATTTGCCACAGCAAGACGAAGAACCTTAAGGAAGTCTGTGCAGCGGCTGATATTCTTGTCGCTGCAGTCGGCAGACCGAAATTCGTAACAGCCGATATGGTCAAGGACGGCGCTGTCGTGCTTGATGTAGGCATAAACCGCGATGAAAACGGCAAGCTTTGCGGAGATGTTGATTTTGCCGCAGTAGAGCCGAAGGCTTCATACATAACGCCTGTTCCCGGCGGCGTAGGACCTATGACGATAGCAATGCTTATGAAAAACACTCTTATGGCGGCAAAGATACAAAACGAGCTTTGATTGAAATTTAAAAGATAAAAGTTAACAGTTAAAATTCATGGTGGAGTGTTGAAAGTGGAATGTGGAGTTTCCGCCGTCATTTTCGATATGGACGGCGTTTTGCTGGATACGGAAAAGGTATATCTTGAAAGCTGCTGCGCAGCGGCTGAGGAAATGGGTATCGGAGATGTTTCGGATGTCTGTGTCTCCTGCATCGGTATCACCGCCGAAGCAACAAAGAAAAAATTCCTTGAGGTCTTCGGCGGCGAGGAAGAATGTGAACGCTTCTGGGATATTTCCCGAAGGATAACAAGGGAAAGGCTTTCAAAGAGCATACCCGTAAAGCCCGGTGGCCGTGAGCTGCTGCAGTATCTTTACGACAATGGGGTGCCCATGGCGCTTGCCTCCTCGACAAAGACCGAAATAGTTATCAGGGAGCTTATCTCAGTCGATCTTTTCGGGTTCTTCACAAGGATAATCGGCGGAGACATGGTAAAAAGCTCAAAGCCCGACCCGGAAATTTTTCTCACAGCGGCATCATCTCTTGGAGTTACGCCCGATGAATGTATCGTTATCGAGGACAGTAAAAACGGCATACTTGCAGCAAGCAGCGCCGGAATGACGGCATTTCTTGTTCCGGATCTTGTTGTGCCGGACGATGAAATGCTGAAAAGATCGGCAAGGGTAATGGATTCTCTCTTTGATGTTATTTCATATTTTACCGATGCTCAGGAGGAAAGACCATGAACGTTAATATGAATATACCTTTTTCGCCGCCCGATGTGGGCGAGGATGAGATAAATGAAGTTGTTGCCGCGCTTAAAAGCGGATGGATCACGACAGGGCCGAGAACCAAGAAATTTGAAAGCATGATAACCGAGCTTTGCATGAGCGAACGCACGGCATGCTTCGATTCATGCTCTGCGGCGCTTGAAATGACTCTTCGCATGCTCGGGATCGGAGAGGGCGATGAGGTCATTGTTCCGGCATATACATATACAGCTTCGGCTTCCGTAATAGTCCATACCGGAGCAAGACCGGTTATGATAGACTGCGCTCCCAATTCCGTACAGATGGATTACGACAGGCTCCCGGAGCTGATAAACCGCCGCACAAGAGCGATAATAGCAGTTGACCTTGCCGGTGTTCCGTGCGATTATGACAGGATATTTGACGCGGTCCGTTCCAGAAGAGAAATGTTCCGTCCTAAAAACAAAATGCAGGAGATATATGACAGGGTGATAGTCATAGCCGACGGTGCGCACAGTCTCGGCGCGCGCAGGAATACCTTTATGACAGGCTCTCTTGCAGATTTTACGGCGTTTTCCTTCCATGCGGTAAAGAACCTTACGACTGCCGAGGGCGGTGCTGTTACATGGAAGCGCCGTGACGGACTTGACAGCGATGAGCTCTATCATCGTTATATGCTTTTGTGCCTGCATGGTCAGAACAAGGACGCCCTTGCAAAGACCAGGCTCGGTGCATGGGAGTATGATATTATAGAACCGTACTATAAATGCAATATGACGGATATTGCCGCGGCAATGGGTATCGCGCAGATGAAGCGCCTTCCTCAGATGCTGAAAAGGCGGCGTGAGCTTATCGGCTACTACGATAAGGAGCTTCAGGACTGCGGAGTTGCTATGCTGCGGCATTACAGTGACAAGGAGAAGATAGTTTCCAGCGGACACTTATATATGGTCAAGCTTCCCGGCAGGAAAGAGCGGGACAGGAATGAAGTTATCGCCCGTATGGCAGAACGGGGCATAGCGACAAATGTGCATTATAAGCCCCTGCCGATGATGACCGCATACAAAAAGCTGGGCTTTGACATAAGCGATTTTCCGAATGCCTACAGGATGTATGAAAATGAGATAACCCTGCCGCTTTATTCCACGCTTACCGACGAGCAGGCGCAGTATGTTATGTCCTGCTTTAAAAAGGCGATCGCGGAAATATGACCGTCACGCCCGGCCGAGCTAAAAATACTTGTTTTTCCAGAGGTGCCGCGAGCTTCGCTCGCGGCACCTCTGAAAAACACTATATCCGGCTTTGTATTCTACCACTCTTCCGCGTGTTCCTATGTAAAATATAAACAAAATATGCCACTGTGTTGAAATAAAACTATAGATATATGCAAGAAAACAACTGGCAATATGCATAAAAATCTGAGCTAAATTTCTACTAAAATCAACAAAGAAATTGCTTGCATTGTTTTCTTTGTTGTGTTATTATATATGAGCAAGACTGCAACAGATATGCGATGAAGCGGGAGGTTGCGGCAGGTATTGCCGGTTTTTCCGTGGAGTATGTCCGATTTTAAACCGGGCGAAACGAATATTAAGTCATGTTATGACGTCTGGCTCCTATTCGGGCTACAGGTGTGTACAAATAGGAGTAAAGGCGTTGTGCGGCTTAAATGGTTTTGTTTTTTCATACCTCACCCGGATAAATATCAGAGTTTATCCGGTTTTTTAAATGGAAACAGGCGAAACACCCGGTGGGGTGTGAGGAAATGAAAACGTCCGCTAACTATTTTAAGGAGGCGATT
>CADCPT010000163.1 GCA_902803385.1 uncultured Ruminococcus sp. | reverse complement strand
GCGGCCTACGAGGAGGTTAGCTGTGCTTCTGGAAAGGCTGATCGAAGTTACGGGTATGTCTACAACATCAGCCTGATAATAATAGTTAACGTTGATAGTGCTCTCCGTGTATTTACCGGAGGCATTTGAAGGAGTTGATTTCAGTGTGTAACCTTCAATAGTCTTGGCAGATGTTGTGTAAGAATTCGTTCCGTCTGCCATACCGGTCAGTGTCTCTGTTCGGAGGGTCACACCGGTATCAGCGTCCAAGTGTTTTACAACGACCTTACCTGTCGGATAAACACTACCGTTTTTAACGTAGACCTCACCCTTTACAATATAACCGCTTTCACCTGATACCGCAGGATCCTGTGAGCCATACTGAGCCTTGCCGTCATTTGCGATGAACATTACCTCATCGGTCGTATTGACCTCGCCGTAATACCATCCGTTGCCCTCGCTCGTCATAGCAGTACCGGGCCATGCTCCGGTATAAAGCTTTGCCGTA
The DNA here is from genome assembly GCA_902803385.1 of uncultured Ruminococcus sp. Lineage (GTDB taxonomy): Bacteria > Bacillota > Clostridia > Oscillospirales > Acutalibacteraceae > UBA1213. The sequence goes on along the minus strand of CADCPT010000163.1, from coordinate 15,200 downwards.
CCGCTGCTTTCGTCGTAAACATACATTGATACAGTGCTCCAGCTATTCTTATTGTAATAGTGTATCTTGAGGCTCTGCTTTTCAACACGGTTGTATACAAAATATACAGCCTGAGAACCCTGACCGAAAATACCTGATGTATTTGTCGATTTTTCAAGGTCACATTCATAGCCGTCAAAGCTCTTTGGTGATAAGCTATATGAAGTTCCGTTTTTGCCGGAAACATGATCTATTCCGAGGATCGCGCCGCCGTCGCCGTCGACTACATAACATATCTCTATCGTAGAATAGTTGTCATAATCAAAATCGTAATAGTAATTAACAACTGCACCTGCTTCGGTGTAAACGCCGCTTTCACTTCCGACAATACGGGAGACCTTATATCCGCTGCTGAGAAGCTCGGAGGAAGGAGACGTTGTATAGGAATTGCCAAGCTTGCCGCTCATTGTTGAAGAGGAAATGAGCTTGTTGTTGTTATCATAATGATTGACCGTAACTGTGCCCTTTTTCTCAAATACGGTATTGTCAAAGCTTGTTTTATCAACAAGCACCATAGTCGTACGTCCCGGAACAGTTACTGTGCTTCCTGTTGTACCGAGTGACTTAAGACCTGCATTTGTTCCGTCGGCAACGATAACCCACTGAGAAGGCAGTGTCTTGTTTTCATATGTCTGGAGAGTCACCTGGACAGAACTGCTGTTGGCATTGTGCAGAACTGCAACATAATTCCATTCATCAGCCGTCTTTATCTTATTGTACATTGTGAAGGCAACTACATTTGACGGGAAGCCTGAATTAGCCCAGGCGAAATATATGGTTTCATTACTTGTATTTGTCGGGTCACGGAAGGGCGAATAAGCCTTGCGTATTTCGATAAGGCCCTTGTAGTAAGAAACTATATCCGAATAGGTTATGGTATTGCTCCACTTGAGCTGATTGACAGAGGTCGATGATTTATAACTGTTTTCATCACCGTATTTGCTTCGGGCAAACTCCTCGCCTGCCTGGAAGAAGGACATACCCTGTGAGGTTAGTATTATACCGCCTGCCATCTTATTCATAGCGGCAAGGTCATCATAACGGTTTCCGTAGCCCGAGCCGCCCTTGACAGACTTTACAAGTTTATCGTACAAAGTATAGTTATCGTGAGCAGATGTGTATGTAACCGTCTGAGAAGGCTGCTTTGACCACTTGCTGTCGCCTGACATTGTTGTGGAGCTTGCCTGGATTCCGCCCTTAAGAGCATTTTCAAAGCCTGCGCCCTGGATAAAGCCGGGATCCGCAGCATTGAAACAGCTTCCTTTAATGGCGTCACGTACCTTATCGTTAAATGCTGCCACCTCTTCTGAAACGTACTTCATATTACCCTGAACAGCTGTAGGCTTCGGGCACGGTGTTGCAGCTGCTGTCCATGGCTCGCCGTAGACAAGGATCTGAGGATCGATCTCATCAAGAGCATTTCTTATTGCATTCATTGTATCACAGTCATGAATTCCCATAAGGTCGAAACGGAAACCGTCAAGATGATATTCAGTCGCCCAGTATTTAAGGGAATCGATCATGAACTTCTGATACATTGCGCGGTCTGAAGCAGTTTCATTTCCGCAGCCTGAAGCGTCGGAATACTTTCCGTTGGAATTCTGACGGTAGTAATAGCCTGGTACGGTGTAATCAAACCAGTCATTAATACCCGATCCGCCTGAATAGGTGTGATTGTAAACAACATCCATAACAACGCCTATTCCCTTGTTATGCAGAGACTGAACCATCTGCTTGAATTCCTTTACCCTAACCTCACCGTGATACGGGTCTGTGGAATAGGAGCCCTCAGGAGTATTATAGTTCATGGGATCGTAGCCCCAGTTGAACTGATCGGTCGAAAGCTTTGTCTCGTCAACACTTGCATAATCGTATACAGGAAGAAGATGTACATGAGTTACACCAAGCTCTTCAAGGTAATCAACACCTGTCGGGTGAATGCCGTCATTGTTTACAGTCGTTCCTGTTTCGGTAAAGGCAAGATACTTGCCCTTATTTGTCATGCCGGAATCCGAAGATGAAGAAAAGTCGCGGACATGAAGCTCCCATATGATAGCGTCTGTCTGGTTCGGACATTCTACGCGCTTATCATTTTCCCATCCGACAGGATCGGTCGAATCAAGATCAACGATCATTCCGCGCATACCGTTGACACCTGTCGTTCTTGCATAGATATCAACTGTCTCTTTTGTAGTGCCGTTAACAGTTACAAGATAAGTATAGTATTTGCCGGCAAGGTCTCCGGAGGCTGTATAGCTCCATACAGCAGAGCTGCCCTTTGTCATAGAATATGTACCTATAGCTCCGGCGCCGGATTCACTGTCGCTTCCGGTGTTATAGAGCTTTACTTTTACATCCGATGCAGTCGGAGCCCAGACCTTGAAGGTAGTTGAAGATTTTGAGTAATTAGCGCCGAGATCATTACCGCTGTAAGCCTGCGAATCGAGCGCTGACATTTCCGAATAGCTGACCGCTCCTGCAGAAAAAACAGCTGCCGCAGAAAACGCAGACAACAGCAACAGCGCCGACAAAAGCATGGAAGTGGCTTTTTTGGTATACTGCTTGATTTTTGCCATATTTATTCCCTCTTTCTGTAATTTTTTAAACAGTTTGCACTACTTCATATTATAGTTTATTACATTTCATGTTATTTATTTTTCTAATTTAGCAAAACAAATATTTTTTCTTTGTTAATGTATTAACTTGCGCCGGCCGCCGCAGTGACCGGGCTGTTCAATAACTTGTTTTTTAAGGAGCTGTGAAATAATACACGGCTCCTTCGTTATAACAGCGTGCGCCTACCCTGCGGCGCACTTTATTATAGTGTTTTTTCAGGGGTGCCAGACGCGAAGCGCCTGGCACCCCTGAAAAAACAAATTTTTAGCAGCCCGGTCGCGCCGAATGCACAGTCGGGCGGATGGTGCAGTGTTAGTGCGACAGTCCCATATAAATACTCTGTAATTTTTACCCGACCAACTCAAAGTCTATCGTTCCGGAGGAAACAGAAGCAGCAGATACACAGATTCGTACTTCATCTCCGATGCAAAAGCTTTTTCCCGTGTGCTTATCAGTAGTTGTGGTCTTTCCGTCAAATTCAAAATAAGCGTCGGAAAGAGCAGTAAGATCAACAAAGCCTTCGATACCTGTTTCAAGCATTACAAAAATACCCTTGACAACAACACCCGAAACTACGCCTGTATACTCTTCCCCGAGGTGAGCTCGCATATACTCGGCAGCATAACACTTTTCGGCGTCTCTCTCTGCTCTGACGGCACGAAGCTCAAATTCAGAGGAAAGCTTAGCCGATTCCTTTGCAAAATCAGCATATCGTGCCTGTATCTTATCGACCGGTACACCGGAAACAAGATCGGTCAGAATACGGTGAATGGAAGTATCGGGATATCTCCTGATCGGAGAAGTAAAATGGCAATAATCGGAAAGAGACAGTCCGAAATGACCTATAGGCCTCGGATCATATCTTGCCTTCGACATTGAACGAAGCACCTGAGTTGAAATGAGTGCGGCGTATTTTGTATCTTTCGCAGAATCGATAAGAGCTGCAAGATCTGTCTGATGAACGCCCTCTTTTATGCGTCTTGTCTGAAATCCGCAGGCTGCCGCAAGCTCGGAAAGATTAAGAAGCTTTTCAGGCTCAGGGGGCTCATGTATACGATACACAAACGGTATGCCCGCGCTCTTTGCATAAAGAGCTGCTGCCTGATTCGCACAGATCATGAACTGCTCGATAAGCTCCTCGGCTTCTCCCCTCTCTCTGCGTGAAACTCCGACGCAGACACCGTCCTCATCAAGAACAAAGCGAAGCTCTGTTGTTTCTATTTCCAGCTCGCCCCGGCGGTGAGAATTCTTCTTCATTACATCAGCAAGCTCTCTTGCCGCAAAGATCTCATCCATCACAGGCGAATACTTTTCCTTTATCTCATCATCTGCACTGCAGTCAAGGATAGCGTTCACTTCACTGTAAACGCCTCTGACCTTAGAAACGATAACGCTCTTTTCAAAGCGGTAATCAACAAGGCCTGCCTTTTCATCAAGAGTCATAATTGCTGAGAATGTAAGCTTCTTTGTACCTGCATTGAGCGAACAACAGCCGTTTGAGATCTCAACGGGAAGCATCGGGATAACTCTGTCAGAAAAATATACTGACGTGCCGCGAAGCTGAGCTTCTTCGTCAAGCCTGCTGCCCTTCGTTACATAGTGTGAAACGTCTGCGATATGAACACCGAGCTCCCAGCCGTTTTCGAGCTTTTTAACGGATATAGCATCATCAAGATCCTTGGCATCTGCTCCGTCGATAGTAAATATCGGTTCGGATGTCAGATCAAGCCTTCGTGAGACTTCTTCATCCGTTATCGGCATCGCGGCGGCAAGAGCAGCCTCATGCTTTACCGGAACGGGAAACTTCACGGGGATCCCGTAGGAATCTATAATGGCATCTGAACATATCTTTGCGCTTTCTGCTTTACCGTAGACCTTTATGACCCTTGCGTATATTCTTTTTTCCTTCTGATCGTAATATACGCTTGCCTTTACCTTATCCCCGGGCTTAGATTTCAGGCTGCCGCCCCTCGGTATCTGCAGATGAAAGGAATAATCCGAATCCGGCATAATATAGGTCTTGCCGTTTTTACGGTCTGGGTATTCTACCATACCGGTAATTATACGATCTCCGTGTTCGATTATCCTGTCGACCTCACCAGAAGGTCCTTTTGCACCCATGGTGATATTTTTGAGCATTACAAAGTCACCCGGAAGCGCACCCCTTGAAGAAGCCGCATGTATGAATATATCGTCAAGGCCTTCTTCCTCAGGAGATGCAAAAGAAAAGCCCTTTGCGCAGCGAACAACAGTTGCGGCGGCGCAGCCCATTGTCCGCGGAAGACCGACCTTTTTGCGATGAACCACTATTTTGCCCTTTTTTTCAAGATAAGAAAGAGCATTACCGAACTCCTCATTTTCAAGCGCCCCGCATTCAATTTGCAGATCACGCCGCTCTATCGGTTCATCAAAGCGTTCGAGTGTGCGGAGAACGATCTCATTTACTTCCTGATCCATAATTCCTCCCCAGAGAATCACTCCGTCATGAAAAGAATACCGAGAGTACCGGGACCGCAGTGTGAAGAAATGGTACAGCTTGCCCTGGTTATAAATATTTCCTTGAACATATTCTTTCCGCTGAGATAATCATAGACTACCTTAACATGATCATCGCCTATACCTGCATGTGTAATGAATATCTTGTCGGTGCGGATATCGGGATAAGCGGCAAGCTGATCGTCAACATACTGCAGAAGAACCTTATCCAGATTGCCGCGGTATTTTTTGCCGACATCCATAGAACCGTCTGCATTGTTTACAAGTATTGAAGGCTTAATTTTTAGAAGGTTTGCACCCAGCATCGCAAGAGTAGAGCAGCGTCCGCCGGCACGGAGATAATCGAGCTTGTCGATAACAAAGCTTGCATATACCTTTGAAGTAAGCTTTCTTGCAGCTTCGGCTATCTCAGCAGCGGGAAGCTTGCCTTCTGATATCATTTTGGCTATCTCGATAACAACATGACCTGAACCGGATGAAAGGTTGCATGAATCAACAACATACACTCCGCCGACAAGATCACCTGCAGCAACAGCATTCTGATAAGTTGAAGAAAGAGCGCGGCCGAGTGAAACATGGATTATTTCCGTATCATCGGTTTCTTTGAGCTTACGGAAAAAATCCTCATATTCACCGACATTCACTGCCGCTGTTTTCGGAAGCGTCCCTGTAGCCTCAAAATTCTTGTATATCTCGTCAGGCTTGATGTTTATTCCGTCGTCATAGCTCTTTTCACCGAGAACTATATGGAGCGGCATATATGCCTTGACATTGAATCTCTCCTTGAGCTCCGGACTGAGATCGCATGTGCTGTCTGCTGTAAGAATGATTTTAGACATAATAAAACTCTCCTTTATTTATTATTTTTACGCTCCCTGCGTTTGATCTGACGAATATCGGTACCGACAAACTCCACCCTGTCAAGCATGCCTATCACCCTTGAAACAAGCCTCGATCCATACTGCTTCTCTATTTCCGGGATAGTAAGGTTTGTGCTTATTATTGTCGGTCTGTGGGATAAAATGCGGATATTGATTATATTATATATCGCCGAAGCGGTATACTTTGAATTGAATTCAGACCCGAGGTCGTCAAGTATCAGCAGATCACATTCTGTAAGAAGACGCTCGGTATCTCCCCTGTTTTCACTGTATGCGGAAAAATGCTCCTGTTCGATCTTTGAAAACACAGCCGGAGCACTGACATAGATAACACCATAGCCCTTTTCAATAACAGTCTGTGCAATTGCAAGAGAAAGATGCGTTTTTCCTAGACCGGAATCGCCCTGAAATATCAGGCTGTTTGACTCGTCGGAAAAATTCTCTGCGTATCTTCTGCAATAGTTTTCGACCTTGGTCATTATCTCCCTCGGACTCCTCTTGCCCGGAGAAAGCGGCTTATCGGAATAGTACGATGTACTGAAGCTGTCAAAACCGGAAAGGGACAAAGGAGATATCATATTCAGCTGATCGTATGATATCTTCTTGAGAAGATTCTTCATGCAGGAACACATCCTGCCGTCTATATATCCCTTATCTCCGCAAAGCTTACATTCATACCACTCTTCGAGCCAGTTCTGAGAAAAACCGTTCTTTTCAAGCATATCGGAGAGCTGACCCTGAAGGACAAGGCTCCTGTCCCGAAGGGACGAAAGCTCCTCTCTGATATCCGAGCCCGATAAAACGGCACGTCCGGCAGCAACAGATATTTTTACTATTTCTTCTTCGCTTTTTTGTGCGGCGGGACACACGGCATAAAACTTCTCCCTGCGCTTTTCAAGCTCCTGCTCCGCCCTGGTTCGCCTTTTTTCCATCTCGGAAAGCGCCAGATCATAGACCTCTTTTGTATAAGCCATCTGCTCACTCCTCGTCTGCTATGCTCGTACTCTCATAAGCACTGATATCATAGGCACCGCCATAGGTCATCTTCTTTTTTCCGCCCTTCTGCAGTCTGTCCTGTTCAGCCTGAGCAGGAGTGCTTATTCCCTGACCGTACCAGCGCTCAAGTATAGAATTCACATAGCTTGGGATGTATTTTGATTTTTTATCTACACATATTTCGTAAGCCGTGCGCAGCATATCCTCGGAAAAGCCCCATTCGTTGATCCACCTGTCCGAAAGCTCCGTTTCCTTTTCAGTCGGACTATGGCTTTCAAGTCCGAATATTCTCTGCACAGCTCCGGCTGCGGTGCGCCCGTCTGTAAGACGCTTTATCCTCTGTTCTGCAAGCTCAAGAGTAAATATCTCATCGTCAGCCCAGGTCAAAGCCATTTTTTCGATATAGCGGATATTGCATTTCCCGATGTCGGCGGCGTACTGCATAAGCATGACTATAACATCTACCGGAAGTCCGTCCGTTTCATGTATCATAAGAAGAGTTGCCTTATCGTTATTATTGGTAAGCCTTCCGAATATCTCATCAGCAGCCTGCATAAGATATGCTATTTCGGGGCTTTCGGACATCCTTCGTGAAAGATAGCGCAGATCAGGTTTTTCCGGTCTCGAAAGGATCCTGTTATGCTTAGGCTCAGGCTTTTCTTCTGTCTTCTGAGATACTTCCTCTGTATCCGGAGATACTTCAGGAGAAACAGAGCTTATCTGCTCAGATATGTCGGGATCAGGGCTGACAATACCGTCGCATACAGACACGAGCCCTGTCTGCTCCCAGTACAGCATACTGTCATTAACATCGGCAGCCGGCAAGGAAAGCGCTTCGCCGATCATTTCTGCCGTCAGTGCTTGTCCGGCATTTCTGAGGAGATACAGCATCACTTTAAGCTGAACACCGCCGGCAAGCTTGAGATGTTTGTCAACGAGCTCCGCAGGAACGGCAAAAACAGTGTTCCATGCGCCAAGGCTCAGTTTATACTCCATTATCCTCAATCCTTATTGATTTTAAACTAAATATAACGATATTTTACCATATTATCTGTCAGAATGCAATATATTACGACTTTTTTAGAGCGTCTTTTGCAATTCCGAGTAGAACGTCCCTGTCGTTTTCCGCCTTTCCGTCAATAACCATAGACAACAGATGGTCAAGGATCCTGCCAATTGTCCTACCGTCTGTGATACCGATAGAGATAAGATCCTTTCCGCGAACAGCGAGAGTTTTGAGACTATAGTCTTCGCCGTTTTTGGTCTGCTCACGGAATATCCTTTCAAGCTCATCCACATAGGCAAGCTTTTCTGCAAATGTATCAGGATTCTGACCCAGGATATCTGCTCGTTTTATCGAAAGAAGCCCTTCAAATGCTTCGCTGCCTATCTTTGAAAGAAGACGGCGTATGCTTTTTGGCTCTGCAGGCGGTCTTGTATCATGAAACTCTATAATAGGTATAACAGCACTTATCGTCTTGTGATCAAATCTCAGCCTTCTCATTATAGATGAAGCCATATCAGCGCTTATATGAGGGTGCCCATGAAAATGGCCTACTCCCCTGCTGTCAAGGCTGAAGCACTCGGGCTTGCCAATATCGTGGAAAAGCGCAGCAAGCCGGAAAACCTTTCCATGAGGAGAATTAGAAACGACCTTGACCGTATGCTCCCATACGTCATATATATGGTGAGGATTGAACTGTTCAAGTCCGACCATAGCCATTATTTCCGGAATAAATACTCCTAAAACGTCACTGTAATCAAGAAGCACTTTTTCAGCAAAGTCACCGTCTATTATCTGTACAAGCTCGGAGCTTATCCTTTCAGCAGATATACGTTCAAGCAGATATGCATTTTTATGTATCGAATCCGAAGTATTCTTTTCTATCTCAAAACCAAGTCTTGAAGCGAAGCGAAGAGCGCGGAGTATTCTCAGGGCGTCCTCGCCGAAACGTTTATCCGGATCTCCTACACAGCGGATTATACCTGCCACGAGATCAGACTGTCCACCGAAGGGATCACAAATGCCTGCACTGTCACTATACGCCATTGCGTTTATCGTAAAATCACGCCTTGCAAGATCCTCATACAAGGATTTTACAAAGGTCACGCTTTCAGGTCGGCGTGAATCCTTATACTCACCGTCTGTCCGGAACGTAGTGAGCTCGTAAAGCTCATTATCATATCTGACTGTAACCGTGCCGTGCTTTACGCCGGTCTCAATGATATTCTTTTTTTCAAGAGCAGCCAAAGCCTCTTCGGGAAGTGCGGATGTAGTAATATCCCAGTCGAACGGAGCACGTCCGCAAATACTGTCTCTTACGCAGCCGCCGACAATATACGCTTCATAGCCGCTGTCTTCAAGCCTCTCGATTATTCTGCGGACATTTTCAGGCATATCCATATCATTCACCTCGATATTTTAACAGCCCGGTCGTGCCGAAGGCACGGTCGGGCGCAACAGTCTTACAAATTCATATTAAAAAACGGAGCTGCCGTAATAGTTTTTGCGACAGCCCCTCGTCATCATTTATTTATGTTCCAATGACCATTATCCTTCGCTGCTCTCTGTTGAGCTCTCAGCCGCACTGCTTTCAGCCGCACCGCTCTCTGTTGTGCTTTCAGCTGCACTGCTCTCTGCTGCACTGCTCTCTGCTGCACTGCTCTCTGCTGAGCTCTCTGCTACGCTTGCTTCAGCACTTACTTCTGAAGTTACAGAAGTCTCAGAGGTTTCTGTCGAAGTGCCTGAACCGGTCTTATTCGCTCCGGTAAGTCCGAAGAACGAAAGCGCGTTAAGTAAAATAACAAGTACAAAGAAAATAATAGCGCAGTACTTTGTGATCCTTGCAAAGAAAGCATCCGCTGTTTTTGCCTTACCTCTTGAGAGGAAGTTATCTGCACCGCCTGTGATCGTGCCAAGATCTGACTGATGACCTTCCTGGAGTATGATCACGATTATTATTACGATCGAAAGCAATAATACAAGAGCACCTACTACTATCTGCCAAATTCCCATTCTATATATCCTCCCAGATAATAATTGATTAACATACCTGTTAATGATAACATAATTATCGGATAAAATCAAGCATTATGACAAAATTTTCCCGTATATTTTTTTGTATTGAGCATATAATTTTAATGCGGAATACAAGCTCCGCAATAAAAATAATTCTGTCAATTCCGCCGTAAAGCATAAGTTTTGCGGCGGAATTATTTATTTGTTGTCAAAGTCTAGCATAAGCTGTTCATCATTGGATCTCGGAAGCTGACCCATGGAAGGAATGGTTTTTGCACGGTATCTTTCAGGATCTCTGACTACCTCATCTGATAGCAGCTTTGCTGAAATGACGCGATGTCCCTTCTTGAGCTTCATCACCTGAACGCCCTGAGTATTCCTGGTCGTCTTAGGTGAAAGCTCTCCGGTATTGATAACAAGCGCCCTGCCGGATGAAGATAGTATCACTATGTCCTCACCGTCGTTTTCCGTAAAGAGAACAGCGGCAAGCCTGTCCTTATCGGAATATGCGTTTGCAAGCTTCTTTCGGTTGGTTTTGGTCGCATAGGATTCAAGCGGCACCTTAGCAATCTTTCCGTTTTCAAAGATAAAGAGTACATATCCCTTGTAATCCTTTGTCGGAAGCATATAGACCGCATTTTCATTTTCATCGAAATCGAGCTTTGACGGAACATAATCGCCAAGCACAGACGATTTTGTATCGGCAAATGCGGAAGCCTTTGTTTTATAAGCACTGCATTTATCCGTGAAGAAAATAAGCTCGGTATTATTTGTCATTTCAAAATGCTCGGTTATTTCGTCGCCGTCCTTGAGCTTATGCTCTCCGCTCATTCTGAGGGAAAGCGGAGTGATCTTTTTGAAATAGCCTTCCTTTGTAAAGAAAAGATTGACGGGATAATCCGGGATATCCTCCTGGGTATCGTCATCCTCTATGTCATCGGCATAGATTATCATTGAGCGGCGCGGCTGACCGTATTTTTCAGCTATCTCGGAAAGCTCACGGATAATAATATTCTTGATCTTTGTTTTGCTTGCAAGAATTGATTCCAACTCTGCGATCTCTTTTTCAAGCTTTGAGATATCGTCCGTTCTCTTTAAAATGTATTCACGGTTCAGGTGACGAAGCTTTATCTCTGCAACATACTCAGCCTGAATCTCATCGATCCCGAAGCCTTCCATAAGATTCGGAACGACCATAGCTTCCTCTTCTGTATTGCGGATTATGTGGATAGCTTTGTCAATATCAAGAAGTATCTTTTCAAGACCGCGGAGAAGGTGAAGCTTGTCCTGTTTTTTATGAAGGTCAAAATATGTCCTTCTCTTCACACATTCAATGCGGAAGGCAGACCATTCACCGAGAAGCTCACGCACACCCATAACACGAGGAGTCCCAGCAATAAGAACATTGAAATTGCAGGAAAAAGTGTCTTCAAGAGGCGTCAGCTTATAAAGCTTTGCCATAAGCTTATCCGGGTCGGTATTACGCTTGAGGTCTATTGTTATCTTGAGTCCGTCTATACCTGTTTCATCACGTATATCGGATATTTCCTTTATCTTGCCCTGCTTTACAAGGTCGATGACCTTTTCTATGACCGCTTCACCGGTCGTTGTCTGAGGGATGGAAAGCACATCGATACAATTTGCATATTTGTCATAGCTGTATCTGCCCCTCATCCTGACTGAGCCTCTGCCGGTCTCATATACTGCGCGCATTGAAGCCTCATCAAAAATGATCTGTGCGCCGCCCGTAAAATCAGGAGCCGGAAGAGTAGACAGAATATCGTGGTCGGGGTTCCTCAGAAGCTCTATCGTAGTCCGGCAGATCTCAGTAAGATTAAAGGAACATATAGAGCTTGCCATACCGACGGCAATGCCTGTGTTGGCATTGACAAGTACCGACGGAAATGCAGCCGGAAGAAGCGACGGCTCCTTCATCGTATTGTCGTAGTTATCAACAAAATCTACGGTATCCTTGTCGATATCGGAGAAAAGCTCATTGCATATAGGGTCAAGCTTTGCTTCTGTATAACGCGAGGCAGCCCACGCCATATCACGACTGTAGAACTTACCGAAGTTTCCCTTTGAATCAACATAGGGATGAAGAAGTGCTTCATATCCGCGGCTGAGACGAACCATCGTATCATATATGGCAGCGTCGCCGTGCGGATTGAGTCTCATCGTCTGACCCACGATATTTGCAGACTTTGTTCTTGTGCTGCCGAGCAGACCCATTTTATACATAGTATAAAGCAGCTTGCGGTGGGAAGGCTTGAAGCCGTCTATTTCAGGGATAGCACGGCTGAGGATAATGCTCATGGCATAGGGCATGAAATTTTCCTTCAGCGCAGGTACTATTTTCTCCTCGACTACCTCTCCCGCTCCGGCAATATAGCCTTCTGTTTTTGTCTGCGAGACCTGTTTTTTTGTTGTTTTCTTTCTTGCCATTTAAACTACTCCTGTTGCTTATATAATACTATGATCAGGACACATCCGCAGCGTCTATATAATCAGCACCGTATTCTACGATATAATCGCGTCTGACAGCAAGATTATCACCGAGGAGGATGTCGAATATCTCAGAGGTCTGAGCCGCATCATCCGGAAGGATCTTTATAAGCCTGCGCGTTGAGGGATCCATTGTGGTCAGGCTCATCATTTCAGGCTCGTTTTCGCCAAGTCCCTTTGAACGCTGGATAGTGAATTTCTTTTCCCCTATTTCCTTCAGGAACTGATCCTTTTCTGTTTCGTTATAAGCAAAATATATCTTTTCGGAGGTCGTGATCTCGTAAAGAGGCGATTCTGCAATGTATACCTTTCCTTCTGAAATGAGAGTAGGAGCAAGACGGTATATCATAGTAAGAAGAAGTGTCCGTATATGAAAGCCGTCTACATCGGCATCCGTACAGAGAATGATCTTGTTCCATCTGAGTAGATCAAGATCGAAGGAAGCAAGATCCTTGTTTGCCTTTGACTTTACCTCAACACCGCAGCCGAGCACCTTCAGAAGATCTGTTATTATCTCACTTTTGAATATCTTATTGTAATCTGCCTTCAGACAGTTGAGTATCTTGCCGCGGATAGGCATTATAGCCTGAAAATCGGGGTTTCTCGCCTGCTTACAGGCGCCGAGAGCCGAATCACCCTCAACGATAAAAAGCTCGCGCTCAGTTTTGTCTTTGCTTCGGCAGTCAACAAATTTCGCGACCCTTCCTGTCATATCCATATTTCCGGCAAGTGTCTTTTTAATATTCAGTCTGGTCTTTTCGGCGCTTTCACGGCTTCTTTTGTTTATGAGCACCTGAGCGGCTATTTTATCGGCATCCATCTTGTTTTCGATAAAATAGACTTCAAGCTGATGACGAAGGTATTCGGTCATAGCGTCCTGTATGCCCTTGTTTGTAATAGCCTTTTTTGTCTGGTTTTCGTAGGAGGTGACGCTCGAAAAGCTTGAAATAACGATAACAAGGCAGTCCTTAACATCATCATAGTTTATCTTTGCCTCGTTTTTCTGGTATTTGCCGTTTGTTTTAAGATAATTATCAATTGAATAGACAAAAGCATTTCTGCATGCCTTTTCAGGCGCACCGCCGTATTCAAGCCATGAGGAATTATGATAGAATTCGGAGCTGCTGACCTTATTTGAAAATGCAAGAGCAATATTTATCTTTGTCTTGTATTCGGGCTTATCCTCACGGTCACGTACCATTTTTTCCGTCTGCCAATTCTGAACGGTCGTCAGTCCCTCTTCTCCGACAAGCTCTTTTACATGGTCTTCAATACCGTTCTGATACATAAACTCAGCCTCAGCAAAGCTGCCGTCTTCACTTTGTGAGCGGTATACAAAGCGAATCCCTGCATTTACTATCGCCTGACGGCGAATAATATCCGTGAAATAGTCATCTGTAATATTTATATCGGTAAATACCTCGATGTCGGGCTTCCATTTTATTTTAGTTCCGGTCTTTCTTCCGCTGTAGGCTTCTTTTTTAAGACCGCCGACATTTTCACCATGCTCGAAATGAAGAGAAAACAGGGTCGCATCACGGCGGATCTCGACGTCCATATATTCAGAGGAATACTGGGTGGAGCAAAGTCCAAGACCGTTAAGACCCAGTGAAAACTCATAGCTTTCATCTTCGCTGTTATTATATTTGCCCCCGGCATAAAGCTCACAGAAAACAAGCTCCCAGTTATAACGTTCCTCATTTTTATTGTAATCTACAGGGATACCTCGTCCGAAGTCTTCGATCTCTATAGAGCGGTCATTGAACCTGGTTACAAATATCTCCTTGCCGTAGCCCTCGCGCGCTTCATCTATAGAATTGGAAAGTATCTCAAATACAGAATGCTGACAGCCTTCAATACCGTCGGAACCGAAAATAACAGCAGGGCGCTTGCGCACACGGTCTGCACCCTTCAGCGTTGTAATGCTTTCATTTCCGTAGGTCTGCTTTTGTTGTTTTTTAGCCAATTTATTTCCTCATTTCCGTTGATCGTTCTCCGGCAACAGACTTAAAGCCGGAGCAAAACATACATAAAGTAGTATAAAACTATTACCCAAAAAAATCAAGAGATTTTTTTGTACTTTGCAGATCCCGGCGTGCGCCTACCCTGCGGCGCACTTTTTTATAGTTTTTTCAGGGGTGCCAGACGTGAAGCGCCTGGCACCCCTGAAAAAACAAATTCTACGCAGCCCGGTCGCAGCGAAGCAGGGCGGCTTCACAAAAAACAAAGAACGGCAGGTGTTCTCCATACCGTTCTTTATGAAATAATTATTCAATAGTAAGCTGAATTTCGCCCTCTTCTTCCATTTTCTCGACGGAAGCCTTTACAAACTCCCTGAAAATAGGATGAGCATGGTTCGGACGGCTCTTGAATTCAGGATGATACTGAACACCGATATAGAAACGATGTGACGGTATCTCAACTGCTTCGACCAGCAAGCCATTCGGAGATGTTCCGGTAAATATCATACCGCCGTTTTCAAAATCCTTGCGGAATTCGTTATTGAATTCATAACGATGACGGTGACGCTCTGCTACCTCCGGCTTTCCGTATGCTCTGTCCATTATAGTATCGCGGCGTATCTTGCAGGGATATGCGCCCAGTCTCATAGTGCCGCCCATATCTACGATACCCTTCTGGTCTGGCAT